>CBIHQL010000348.1:0-5009 GCA_966211855.1 uncultured bacterium | reverse complement strand
AGTCCCCTTGGTCTGAGCGTTCATTTAGGCGATCGCGGGGTGCTCTCTAACTCGGGGGGGGCGGGTTCTTCAGGAGGCGCTGGCTCTGCGGGAGGTGCGGGATCTACCGGAGCCTCTTCGGGTGGTGCCTCCTCAACGGGGGCATAGTCTGCTTGAGGGTCTTCGGGTGGTGCCTCCTCAACGGGGGCATAATCTTCGGGTGGGGGTTCTGCCGGAGCTTCCGGTTCAGAATAATCTGAGCTGCCGCCAGAATCGTAGCTGCCGCCAGAGTCATAACTGTCGTAGCCGCCACCAGAATCGTAACTGCTACCAGAATCGTATCCTGACTCAGCACCACTGCTAGCTGCACCGGCTTCAGGGGCCGTTCCACCAGAATATTCTCGCTTAGGAGTTACAGGCTTAGCTTTAATCGTTGGTTTACGCCCCTCAAAACTCGCTGGCAGCTCTGGGAACTTCTCAACAGGCATGCCTTGCACCACTTTTTCCATGAAGGTGCGCCATGCGTAAGCGGCAGTTCCACTAGAGCCCCAGGTAGGGTCATTATTGTCGTTGCCCAACCAGACACCCGCTACTACTTGCGGAATATAACCCACAAACCAAAGGTCACGAGCTTCCTCAGAGGTGCCTGTCTTACCTGCTACGGGACGGTTTAATTGAGCAGGTTGACCTGTGCCATTGTTGACTACCCCTTCTAGCATCCAGGTCACGATCGAGGCTGTCTCTGCATCAACCACTTGCTTCGCCTTAAACTTGGCATCGTAAAGCACTTGACCTTGGCGATTTAAAACACGCCGAATGCCATGAGGTTCAATCGCTTTTCCTTTAGCTGCCAGCGTTCCATACCCACTGGTTAGCTCTAGCAAATTCACCTCTGATGCGCCCAAAGCCAAAGAATAGGTTGGCATTAGCTTTGATTGAATACCCATCTGCTGAGCCAGTTTGACGACTGGATCAAAGCCCACATCAATCAAAACCTTCACTGCCACCACATTAATCGAGTAGGTGAGAGCATCACGCATGGACACCCAGCCACGATATGTTTTGCCATAGTTTTGAGGTTTATAGCCATCGACAGTGTACTGAGCGTCGAGGTAGCCGTCAGTCGGTGAAAATCCTGCGGCGATCGCGGCTGTGTAAACAAACGTTTTAAAGGTGGAACCTGGCTGGCGCTGAGCTTGAGTCGCTCGGTTAAATTGGCTCTTATCAAAGCCTTGCCCACCCACCAGCGCTTTCACTTCCCCGGTACGCGGATCGATCGCCACCAACGCTGCTTGGCTAAAACCTTGAGCAGGGCCATCTAGCTCAACCGCATCTTTCACCGCTGCATCTGCCGCTCGTTGCCACTTCAAGTTCAGGGTCGTTTCAACGGTTAGGCCACCGAGTTCTAGCGCCTCTGGTGACACGTACTTGGGCAGTTGTTGCTGAATATAAGCGGTGAAGTAGGGAGCTTCGATTTTCAGGCGCTTAGGGCTGCTGGGCTTAACTGCAATGGGAGTTGCGATCGCTGCTTGCATCTCAGCTTCAGTGATATAACCCGCATCTTGCATCCGCTGCAACACGATGTTCCGTCGCTTCAGTGCAATATCTGGGTTCACCAGTGGCGAGTAAACGCTAGGAGCCGGGGGCATTCCGGCAATCAAGGCGGTTTCTGGCAAGGTTAGCTTATCTACAGGCTTACTAAAGTAGACCCAGGCTGCATCCGCAACCCCATAAGCACCAGACCCCAAGTACACCAAATTTAGGTAGCGCTCTAAAATCTGCTCTTTGGTGAGTCGCTGCTCTAGCTTTTGGGCAAGCATCGCTTCTTTCAACTTGCGCAAAATGCTGCGTTCTTGATTGAGGAACACAATCCGCGCAACTTGTTGGGTAATAGTGCTCCCGCCTTGTACCAAATCTCGCGCCAAAAGATTAGAAACAGTGGCTCGGAGAATTCCTTGATAATCAACGCCCTGATGTTGATAAAAGCGTCGATCTTCCGCCGCAACAAACGCCTCAATTGTCGTTTTGGGCAACTCTTTATAGGCCAATTTATCTCGTGTTGCTGGCCCTGACTGCTGCAAGATAGAACCATCGCTGGCTCGAATTGTCAGGGTTCCATCACGAACGAAAGTAGATACGCTGCCGATATCAGGCAGACTCCGCTCTAAAGACCACCAACTAACACCGATTGCACAAAGACCGCCACCCAAACCCAGGCCAATCCAGAAGATGCGCTGGCGATGCAGGGGTCGCTCACCCTGAAAAGGCCGTAGTAAAGGCGCTAGGCGAGATGATTGAATTCGAGCGATTAGCTTAGAAGGTCGAGAGCGATCGCTAGCCTGAGCAGGTTGTTTTGCTGCTTTTGCCGCACTCTTAGGTTTACGATGCTTCGGCGGGGGGCGATCGCCAGCTTCAGCCGCCCCAGACTCCCCTGTTGTAGGGCTGTTCAATTTAGCTGACAGGTCTTTGAGCCTTGAGATAAACTTTGCCACTATCGCTCCTCACTCGCCACCACACCCAGCCGATACCCACTTTGTAGGCTCAGGCTGACGTTTTTGCCTTGCACCCTGATGCTCGAATGGTTTTGATATTTTTTTGATTGAGCCATACTTTGATGACTTTATCTCAAAAAGAATAACAGATTTGTTACTTTAAACGCCTCAGCATCTTGCCAATCTTTTAGGGCAAGCCGATACAAAAAAACCTCCACTCTCCTGAACTTAGAAGGTGAAGGTTTTTTATCCATCGAGATTAATTAAACACCTGCATGACCGAGGGCTAGAGCCGTCACCAACATTCCTAACACCAAGAAGGGTTGAGCACTCGCTTGGTATTTCACGTCATTCTTGAGCGGATCGCGTAAGAAGTACATATCTTGAAACGTGATCTGAGGAATGATAAGCAACACTAAAATTGCGGCGTAGAGATTTTGATGGATGCTCACCAGGTAAGCCGCCATTCCTGACTGGAAGATGTCGATCATCAACACACAGATCCAGGCAGCGGTTGTGATCCCAAACATCACGGGTAGCGACTTTAGACCCAACTGGCGATCGCCTTCCACGCTTTTGAAGTCGTTAACAACCGCAATCCCCAATCCGGCAAAGCTGTAGATCAAAGTCAAAATCACCACAGTTGCGTTTAGGTCACCAAACAAAGCGTGACCTGCCCACCACGGTAAGGAAATATAGCTGGCTCCTAGTGCATAGTTACCCAACCAGCCGTTTTGCTTCAACTTCAACGGGGGGGCTGAGTAGATGTAAGACAAGAACGAACCCCCGATCGCCAACACTGTGATTGTGGGAAAGCTATGTCCAGCCCATTGATCGAGTGCATAGGCAATACCCACCCCACCCAACAGCAACACCCAAATTTGGGTAATGACCTGGGGCAAAGAAATGGCTCCCGAAGGAATCGGGCGGTACGGCTCGTTAATGGCATCCAGTTCGCGATCGTAAAAATCGTTGATGGTCTGGGTATAGCCTGTCAACATGGGCCCCGACATCAACATGCAGGCAGCCGCAATCAGGACATGCTCTAGCGACCAGACATAATTGCCACCCGATGCAGCCCCGCAGACAACACCCCAAATTAGCGGAATCCAGGTGATCGGCTTCATCAGTTGCAGCCGGATCTTCCAAATTGAGGTTTCGCCTGCCTCTGCACCTTTCATGCCGAGCAGTTGCCGAGTTTTGCCGCTACGGTTTGTGACATCTGCCGCCACACTCAAGGGAGCTTCTGTTGCTGCTTGCACTTCTAAGGGTGAAGTTGCGTCAGGCGTAGAGGTTGCTACCTCCACTGAGGACGACGCATTGGAGTCGGGAGATAAAGGAGTTGGGTCAGACATAAATGGATGAGGGAATCACAGCCTAAGGGACAGGCGACTATTTCCTAATAAGATTAAAACGAAATAATCAAGTAGCTCTCTTGAAACTTAGCCCCAGTGACGGGTTTACCACTGAGTGCGGGGGGTAAAACAATATTGCGCCGCTGGTCACCCGCTTCGATGGTTAGCTCTGGCCCATTTTGCGATAGTTTGACTTGCTTTTTATCAAAACCGGGCAAGAAGAGGGCAACTTTCCGCTCTGCCACATTTACTGCGATCGCTCGGGGTGCCTGATCGGCCTGGTCAAAGTCAGGTAACGCTTCTAGGAGGGGTTGCCAGTCGTCGCCATTCCGTACAGGCAAGACATGCACCATCAACGGGTCAAACTCGTTAGTCAGGGTTTGAGTCGTTGTTGTAGTTACAGTCGCTTGATTGAGCACCACGCCCCCTACAGTGAGGCCAATCTGCTGAGCACTGCCCCACAGATATCGAGCCGTGGCGATCGCAGCAGGATCTTCAGTAGTCACCAAATAAGCAGCCATGCGCGTGGGATTGGTCACAGCCGCTTTGCCCTGCTCTAACAAATCGTTGACCTGATTGGTGGGCTGGTTGATGGCATCAGGTGACCAGTTGATATTGAGCACCGTACTCACCAATGGCTGAATCAATGGCGATTCCGCGATCGTTTTACCCAAATCGGAGTCAGTAAAGACCTTACGGAAACGGCGGATATACCAACTGAGCACTTCCGGCATCCCCAGCATCCGCAATGTGTTTTGATCACCTGTGCCATCAAAAACAATCACATCGTAGTTGCCGCTGGCATCATATTCGCGTAGGGCGTTGAGAGCGAGTGCATTGTCCATCCCTGGCAATACCCCTAATTCTTGCCCAAACACGGCCTTTAGCAACGGAGTACGCAGGTATTGGGCTTCCAGCTTTTTGACTTCTTCCCAATTGCGCTCTAGAAGTACAGAGCTACGCAATTGCACAGCTTGTAAGTTGGGGGCGATCGCTTGGGGGTCTGCTTCTAGCGAGGTTCCCAACAATAAGCCCAAAGCAGGGCTAGTATCTTGACTGGCAAATAAAACTCGTTTTCCGGCTTGGGCAAACCGCTTGGCAGCCGCGATCGCCACCGTAGTTCGGCCTGTGCCACCTTTTCCTAAAAACGTCAAAATCAGGGCCATTTTAAATTTCCTATACC
>CBIHQL010000347.1:0-5025 GCA_966211855.1 uncultured bacterium | reverse complement strand
CTCCTTGCCAATGGCAACGTAATCGTTCCAAGCAATCCCAGCACGGCGATCGCTCACCTGACGCACGACCGCTCCTTCCAAAGCTGCTTTTTGAAACGCCACGAGTTCTCGGATGCGTCCTTTAAAAACTGGGAACCCAGCACTCGACAACATTTCTCGGGCATCTTCCCCATCCTTTCGGGGTGGAGGCGGAACTCGCGTTAACAACACCCGGTATTGCTCTGAACCCAGCATCTTCATTAGATGGATTGTTTGCATCAACGCATCTAGCGAGAGCACATCAGGTGTTGTCGGCAAAATCAGCAAATCACAACCATCCACCAGATCTCTAAGATCTTCTTCATCGGGTCGGGCTTGAGTATCAATTACGATGTGCTGAAAATCTTTGGCATATTTAGCCGCTTGCTGTTCGCTCACCACCTTAAAGGGAAACCCTTGCCCCCGCCTGGCCCAACGCGTCGCTGAGCGGTTAGGGTCACCATCGACTAACAAAGTCTCCCCTTTAGATTGCAGGTAAGCCGCAACATGAACAGCCGTGGTTGTTTTACCCACTCCACCTTTAAATGATGCAGTCGTAATAATCATGTTGCTCTCAGGCTTTGGTGTCAGACAATAGTCGATCCTGAACAAAATCAAATCTTGCTTCAAAAAACACGATTTTGAGGATCGATTTTTAATTTAATTATTATGCACGTTCAGAACGTTATTCTCTATCAACTTCCGGCAATGTCGCAATTCCTAAACGGATTAAAGTTGCTTCGAGCTGGCGAATAAACTCGAAATCTTGCGCTAGCAGATCTGGAGGGTCAGTATCAGCCTGTTGATTGGGCGCGATCGCCGTCTCTAGAAAAGTAAAGGCTTGGCGAAATTTCTGGGGCGTAGCGGTCACTGGAGCCGCAAAATGACAAGGGATAATTTGTTGAAATTCCCAACTGGCAACTTGATCGGCCCAATCTAGGACTTGCTGTGGAGCTTGCGGCAAAATTAGCGTTTGTAGAACTGGAGCCACAAACAAATGCAGGTCTTGCAGCACCTCAAACGATCGCTGCCAATGAGGTTGCCAAGCAAAAGGGTAGAAACCAAAGTAAGCTTTGCGAGAGCGATCGCGGGCTTTAGCTGCATCTTGCCACATTTGGCGTAGGCTCGTTGGCTCTAGAGTGCTGGGGCGGAAGTACAGGGCAAACAGAGAAATACGTTGCCATCCCTTGCGGCGGTTGGCCTCGGTATCTGCGATCGCTTCTTGGGCACTGTCGCGGGCATGAAACAGTAGTGGGTAGGGGTCTAATTGCACAATTGCAGGCGGCTCGGCTGGCACCGACACCACAGAATCCGTCACCAGTAAAGTTTGCGATCGCTTGTGCAAAAGTGCCACTTCAGCAAAAGAACCACGCCCCAAATCAATATCTAGCACCGCATAATCAAACTCGTCAGCAAAGGGAGCTTGACGGCTGTCTGCTGGTAGCACCTGAGTTCGCTTTGCCGGAAAGCCGAGCCAACTGAGCGGCAGGTTAAAGGGAAAGCTCCACTGATTAGGAGCCACAAACACTTGGGCTTGCGGAAAGCGTCTCGCAAAAGGGCCAACAAATATCTTGTGCTCTAGCCCAGAACTGGTCGGCAAAACAATGTACTTAACCTCTCCATGCTGCACCACCAATTCCTTGACCAAGCGGATGCACTCAGCAGTCGGCGCGACCGGGGCATACACCAATAATCCTCCAGCCTCCAGTTTGACCACCGTCATCCGAATCGGCACGATGGTGTAGAGAATGCCTTGCACCTGGTCAAACGTCCAGATCGTATCTTTAAGTACTTCTTGACGGAGAGTGCGGCGCTTACCGTAGGGGTACAAGGGAACCAAGGGCCAAAACGACCAAGACCAATCGCGAGACTGATCACTTAACTGCATGATTGCACTCCTATTTGGCAATGGCGATCGCTAATTCTAGCTTCTCTAGCACGTTGAACTCTCAAATTAGAGCCTGGTAATGAGCGAAGAATCTTGATTAAATCTCTGCCTGAACTGATGGCAGAAATGGCAAAACTCCGAATAAGCGATCGTACTTAGCCCTATAGGCTTACAATTCCTTACAAACGCTTAAATCATGTAGGACTGAATCTTCATGACGATTCGCGCAGTTGCCACGACTCCTTTTTCGGATCAAAAACCAGGAACCTCCGGGTTACGGAAGACAGTTCCGGTTTTCCAGCAGCCCCACTACCTGGAGAACTTTGTCCAATCCATCTACAACACCTTTGACAGTTGTGCAGGAAAAACCCTCGTCGTTGGAGGAGATGGACGTTTTTATAACCGAACTGCTATTCAAGTCATTCTCAAAATGGCTGCTGCGAATGGCTTCTCGCGAGTCAAAGTCGGACAACGGGGGATTTTGTCTACCCCAGCAGCCTCCTGCGTGATTCGCAAGTATCAAACCGATGGCGGCATTATCTTGTCGGCTAGCCACAACCCCGGTGGCCCCGAAGGTGATTTTGGCGTCAAGTTCAATACGGCAAACGGTGGCCCCGCCCCTGAGAAAGTAACCGAAGCGATCTTTGCCAATAGCAAAACAATTGATAGTTACAAGATTTTAGAAGCCCCAGATGTAGATCTCGACACTTTAGGCGAGACCAAACTAGGCGATATGGTGGTTGAAGTGATTGACTCGATCGCTGACTACCAAGCGTTGATGGAGTCACTATTTGACTTCGATCGCATTCGGCGACTGCTGACATCCGGCAACTTCCGCATGTGTATGGACTCGATGCACGCGGTCACTGGCCCCTATGCCAAAGCAATTTTTGAGCAAAGCTTGGGTGCTCCCGCAGGCACAGTCATGAATGGTGTGCCATTAGAAGACTTCGGCGGCGGTCACCCCGATCCCAACTTAGTCTATGCCCATGATTTGGTGGAGATCTTGTTTGGTGATAATGCTCCCGATTTTGGTGCAGCCTCCGATGGCGATGGCGATCGCAACATGATTTTAGGGCGGCACTTCTTCGTTACTCCTAGCGACAGCCTCGCGATTCTTGCCGCTAACGCTACTCTGGTTCCGGGCTATCAACAAGGGATTGCCGGAGTCGCGCGTTCGATGCCCACCAGCCAAGCCAGCGATCGCGTTGCCGCCAAGCTCAACATTGACTCCTACGAAACTCCAACTGGCTGGAAGTTCTTCGGCAACTTGATGGATGCCGATAAAGTCACGCTCTGCGGTGAAGAAAGCTTTGGCACCGGATCAAACCACGTCCGTGAGAAAGATGGCTTGTGGGCGGTGTTGTTCTGGCTCAACATTCTGGCAGTACGGCAACAGTCAGTTGAAGAGATTGTCAAAGAACATTGGCAAACCTACGGGCGTAACTATTACTCTCGCCACGACTATGAAGGCGTTGCCAGCGATCGCGCCAATAGCCTGATGGATGCGGTGCAAGCTCAGTTACCCACGCTCAAGGGCAAGCGGTTCGGCTCTTATGAAGTCGAATACAGTGATAACTTCGCTTATACCGACCCAGTCGATGGTAGCGTTAGCGAAAACCAGGGTGTCCGCATTGGCTTTACCGATGGCTCTCGGATTGTGATGCGGCTTTCGGGCACAGGGACTCAAGGTGCAACCCTGCGGCTCTATTTTGAAAGCTACGAACCTGATACAGCGAAGCAAAACCAAGAAACTCAACAAGCTCTAGGCGAACTGATCGCGATCGCTGAAGAGATCGCTCAAATTCGCCACTACACAGGCATGACAGAACCTACTGTAATCACCTGATCAATGCGTGTCCGCTTAGGGTAGGCTGCATTAGGGTCATCAGCATTGGCTCCTAAATGCCTACCCACTATGACCTTGTGGCTGAGGCCCACGTTTGCACTTGTTAGGAATTGAACTATGACTCTCAAAATTGGTATCAATGGCTTTGGTCGCATTGGTCGCCTCGTGGCGCGCATTGCCACTGAACACCCTGATGTAGAAATTGTCGGTATCAACGACCTCGTGCCCTCCGACAACCTCGCTTACCTGTTCAAATACGACTCCACCCACGGCGTCTTCAAAGGCACCGCAGAAGCCACAGCAGAAGGCATTGTCATCAACGGGCGGCTTGTCCCCTGTATGGCGGTGCGGAACCCTGCTGAGTTGCCTTGGGGGCAGTTGGGCGCAGATTATGTGGTCGAATCAACCGGGCTATTCACAGGTTATGAAGGTGCCGAAAACCACCTGAAAGCAGGTGCGAAGCGAGTTGTGATCTCTGCACCTACCAAAGACCCCGATCAAGTGCCTACTTTTGTGATGGGTGTGAATCATGAGGCATTTGACCCTGCCAAAGATGCGATCGTCTCTAATGCGAGTTGCACCACCAACTGTCTCGCTCCTGTTGCTAAGGTCTTGAACGACAACTTTGGTATTACTGAAGGGTTGATGACCACAGTTCACGCGATGACCGCAACTCAACCCACCGTAGACGGCCCCAGCAAAAAAGACTGGCGCGGTGGTCGAGGCGCTGCCCAAAACATCATTCCTTCCTCAACCGGAGCTGCAAAAGCGGTGGCTCTGGTGCTGCCCGAACTCAAAGGCAAACTCACAGGTATGGCCTTCCGCGTCGGCACACCCGATGTCTCAGTAGTAGACCTGACCTTCAAGACCGAAAAAGCAACGAGCTACGCCGAGATTTGCGCTGCAATGGAAGCCGCTGCTAATGGTCAACTCAGAGGCATTCTCGGCTATACCACGGATGAAGTCGTCTCGATGGATTTCCGCACCGATGCTCGCTCTAGTATCTTCGACGCGAAGGCCGGGATCGAACTCAACTCCAACTTCTTTAAGGTTGTTGCCTGGTATGACAACGAGTGGGGCTACTCCAGCCGCGTGGTTGACCTCATGGTGTCAATGGCGAAGAAAGACGGCTTAATCTAATCTTCGCAACGTAAAACGTGAAATATCTATGGGGGTTGGTACAGGCGGTTCACCGTTCTCGCCAACCCTTTTTTGCGATCGCCCTTCTACCATTTATACGGCTGGTCAGGATGCAACTGATCATGCTGCC
>CBIHQL010000346.1:0-5053 GCA_966211855.1 uncultured bacterium | reverse complement strand
GAGTTGAGTATCTCGATCATTGACAGCAACGTGATGACGAGTTGCAAGAATTAAGCAAGAAACATATTCGGCAAGATCGCTGCTGAGGCCAGAATGAGCGATCGCAGACTTAGCCCATGCCGCGCTCCTTTCCTCGTTATCGCTGCGTTTGGGGTCATACACTGCATCATGAAACCAAATCGCTAGCTCAACTGCTTCTGGAAAAGTTGCTAGAGATCGGGTTTCGTCAAAGATAGAAAGACAATCTTGGATATGGGTGAGGTTGTGATAGTAGCGATCGCTTGATGAATATGCATTCAGCAGTTTTTCTAGAGTCTCGCTAGGCACTATTGGCGCATCTAATTTTCGCCAAATTCGGTTCCATCTTTGTTTCATGAGATGACATCTCTCGGTTAGGCTTGCTCAATCTATACGCTACAGAGTTTCTCCATTAAGAAAGCTGAACGATTGTCAATGTTAATTACAAGATCAGTGCTATGTAATAAGAGCTATTTCCTGAGTGGTAGATTGTTGAGAATTCCACGCATTCTTACGATCAATCCGTCAGTCAGGAAATATGTACGATAAAAATTCCAAAAAAGACTGGGTGAGCGCTGGTGTAACTGCAACGGTTGGAGCAAGCTTGGCAGCAACCATTTCTGTAAGCCAAGGTCGTGACCCGCTTGTTGCCTTTGTTATCCTGGTCTTTGCTGTGGCGGCTGCATTGGTCATTGATCACTACTGGTAAAGTTATCATGTGACCCCGCAAAAACTCATGATTGATAGAAGCGCTCTATGACTGAGTTAGGGCGCTTTGATTTTGGAGTTTTTCAAGGGTTGACTACTCGAAGTTTGAAGAATCGCGATCGCTGACACAGCTTCGTGACATGCCGTTCACAGAGAAGTCAAGTCAGGTGAGTTAGGATGCAGGCACTTGAGTAATCTGAGCCTGTCATGAAACAGTACCAAAAAATCTTGCTGGTGATTGTGGGTCTATATGGGTTGTATTTGCTGAAAACAGTCTTGGGAATCGATATCTCGAAACGCTACACGGCTTGGGATGTGCTCAAACTGCCCGTCAAACCGTTGATGCATCAACCTCCGAAAGGAACCTCTAATCACCTCCACTCGCTTTCCGATCACCCGATTGGGTGAGCTTGCTATCCTCCAGTTAGGTGAACTTATATTTCTTTTAACCTCTAATTGCGGAATGGCGATCGCTCAATGAGATGTTGCAGACATGCCCACAGGGTGCATGACTACTACTCATTCCAGCCCTGTTGCGATCGTTCATTTAGAGGTTTCTGCTCATGTTGCATCACATCTCTGTTCCTGTCGAAAATCCTCTGCGTGTTGCTCAAGTTTTGGCAGAGTTGCTTCAGGGGCAGGTGGCACCTTTTCCGTCACACCCCGGCAGCTATGTGGTGATTCAGGGAGATGCTTACGGCACATTGATTGAGCTGTATCCCGCAGGAACAGAGTTAATTCCTGGTTATGCCGCTCATCCGGTTGGCTTTGCTCTTAATGCCTTTGCCTCACCGTTTACGGGGGTACATGCAGCCATGTCAGTACCGACCGACGCTGAAACGATCTCAGAAATTGGCGATCGCGAAGGTTGGCGAACTGTGACTTGCGATCGCGGCCCCTTTAAGGTTATCGAGTTTTGGATTGAAAACAAACTGCTGCTAGAACTGTTACCTGCACCCCTCGCCACTCAATATCTAGAATTTATGCAGCCAGATAATCTCGCTAAGCTTTTGGCAGGTAACTCAGCCCCGGCACCTTTGGTTGCAAGTGCCGTTTAACGGTTAGCGAGGTCGTCCTAGCGTTGTGATATACAAAACGGCCTCATCTATAGGGATGCCTAACACCTCATTCACTTGATCATCAAAAAAGCCTCCAATGCCACTTGCCCCTAACCCCAGGTGGATTGCCCCCAAGTTCAACCGCTGCCCCAGGTGTCCGGCATCCATATGCAAATAGCGATAGACGCGATCGCCATACTGAGTCACCGCACTCTCTAAATCTGCCGTATGAAACACCACAGCAGCAGCATCTCGCGCCAGATCTTGGCCTAAACCCAAATAATGCAGCTCCCGGCGAAAGTTTTTAAACCGAATTTGCCGTAACTCCTGGGCTTGGGGCGCGTAATAATAACAGCCTTCTTCTAACCCACGTACCCCAGAAACCGCGACAAAAGTTTGAATAGCACCCAACAAGAAGTAGTCGGGGTTAGTATCTAATTCTTGCTCTAAATAGTGTTGGGGTTGGTAGGTGAAATCTAAGAGGGCTTTGAGTTCGGCTAAGGTGATCATTTCGCCGCTATAGGCACGGGTCGATCGCCGTTGCACAATCGTTTGCTCTAGAGCCTCACCGCTTTCTCCCCAAGAGATCGGTGGGCTAACCGTAGAAACTTTAGACCCAAACGGAAAGTTGTATTGATCAGGGTGGCTATTTCTAAATTCTGGGCGACGATGGAGATTTTTGAAATTGGCGTTGGGTTGCAGTTGTGTGGCTTGATGAAAGTAGCGCAACAGCTCGCCATCAGGGATATTGGGGTATTCGGTTTGTGTTGATGATGGTAAAGCCGTTGCCCCTAGTGGTAAATTTTGTTTGATATCGAGCAGGTCAGCGATCGCAATCACCGCTGTCCCTCCTTCTTGGGCCTCATCGAGATACAACAGTTGATTCACGGCTGCATCTGCAAAGCCCCCAATCAGATGCGGTCGGTAATCATTGAGGGCGCTCGCCAGCTCCAAGTTACCCAACAAATGCCCAGTATCCAAAAAGATGCGTCGATAGGCTCGATCCTGATAGCGCCAGGCTGAACGAGCAAAAACCGCCGTTGTCACCAAGGCAATTTCGGTATGGTCTAAAACGGGATGCCAAAAACAAGCGGCCTGCAACTTTTGCCAAACGTCGCTATCCCAAAAATAAAGCAGGCTATGGGCTTGAGGTTGGTAATGGTACAGTCCGGGGGGTAAATAACGGGTGCCGTGAGACACGAGATAAACTTCTGCCGGATACAAGCCCCCAGCCGAAGGAGCCGCTCGCAGATAGAATGGGTTGCCTGCTGATGAAACAACCCCTGTCAAACCGTAGGTACAAAACAACAATCGCGATAACCTTTGCCACCAAGAGGTTTCGGCATCTACAGACCCAGAAACTCGGGGCTCGTTAAGGTAGGGTCGCAGATCAAAGGGAGTGCCAATCTTGTACTCCTTAAACGGTTCTGGTTGACGCTGCCAGTCCCAATGCGGGGTTTTAGTTGCTAGCGTTTGGGGGTCGTACTTGGTGCGCTCGTGGTAGTGCTGGGCGATGGAGACTCGAAGTTCTGGCATGATCAATCGTTGGGCAACATAGCGACGTCTCTGCCTTCGATCTTGACACTCCCAGGGAAAAAAGTGGTACTGCGATCGCGAAAAGTCTGGAGCGCTAAAGTAAACCCTAAGAGGGAAGCGCTTTGCGATCGCGGCTTATTTCATTAAGAAAACTTTAAACCTCAGGTGATATCGTCATCCTCCTTTACATTTTTATACAGTTAAGTTGAGTATAAATGCTCAGCTTTTTGAGGCTATTTGCTCAGATCTAGCTCCACCTGTTAACCACAGTTGGGCACTCTAGAACTCATAAAAGCTTCTAGACCTAAATCTGAGTCGGAATATTGACTCAAAAGGCTGACCGGATTGTGACCATGCGACAGGTAAGTGCAAAAGAGTTATTAGTGCGTTATGCGCAGGGAGAACGCGACTTTCAGGGTGTTGAGGTGATAGGCGCTTCGTGGTTTGAAGCTAATCTTGCCGAGATTAATCTAGAAAAAAGCAATTTGGCAGGCGCTTACCTACCCTATGCCAATCTCACCTATGCCAATTTGCAGGCGGCACAGCTATCTGCGGCTGAGTTGAGTGATGCCCAACTCTATCAAGCCAACTTGGTCGGTGCCAATCTGTCACAAGCTAATTTGTCACGAGCCAATTTGCGTCATGCCAATTTGCAGGGAGCTAATCTCTCTGGTGCAAATCTTCAGGGAGCTGACCTCTACAATGCCAACCTGAGCCTAGCCAATTTGAGCGATGCCGATTTGAGCCGCGCTAACCTAGAAGAAACGACCCTCAAGGCAGCTCAACTGCATGGGTGCAATTTATATCGCACGAATCAGGCCGACCTAGAGGATGCGATTACCGACCGCACCACCATTTTGCCAGATGGGTACCGCGACAACGATTTCCCATGAAGATTCAGCAACGTCATGCTTGGCCTCAAACCTCAGAAGCTGCGATCGCCATTCAACAGCAATTGCGCGATCAAGTCATCACTCAAGATCGACTCGGAACCGTCAACTTAGTCGCTGGAGTCGATGTTGGCTTTGAGTCGGGTGGAGCCATCACACGGGCGGCTGTGGCGGTGTTGAGTTTTCCTGACCTGAAATTAGTAGAGCAGGCGATCGCACGCTTACCGACTTCGTTTCCTTATGTTCCTGGCTTGTTGTCGTTTCGCGAAATCCCGGCTGTGTTAGAAGCCTTGGCACAACTGCAAACCCCACCCGATCTGCTGCTGTGCGACGGTCAAGGGATTGCTCACCCACGTCGCTTAGGCATTGCTTCTCACATAGGCTTGCTGGTTGATCTACCAACGGTGGGTGTAGGTAAGTCGTTGCTAGTCGGTAAATACGAGGAGCCACCCAATGACCGAGGCGCTTGGACACCGCTACACCATCGAGGCGAAACCATTGGAGCTGTCTTGCGCACTCGTCCGGGCACCAAACCTCTCTACATTTCGAGTGGTCATCGCGTGAGCTTGCCAACTGCACTCGACTATGTGATGCGCTGCACTACCAAATTCCGGTTACCTGAAACGACCCGGTTTGCTCATAAGCTGGCCTCGGGTTAAGCCTTAACTTAGGACTGTGAATACTGCTGAGCGATCGCGATGGTTTGATCAATCAAAATCTTCACGATTTCGATCGCCTGGTTCAAACTTTGACCAGAGCGAATTTGATAGGTATAGCGCAGCCGAGATTGCCCTTGGTCGTGGGGATGCTGCCACTGCAAAAAGGCACACTTGCGGCTCAAAA
>CBIHQL010000345.1:0-5084 GCA_966211855.1 uncultured bacterium | reverse complement strand
GCCTTCGCGATCGAAGATTTGCCTGGTTTGTGGCGCATTCATTGGCAGGTTGGCGATCGCCCGATAATCTCTACCTTCTACACCCGCATTGATCAAGCTTGTCTGTTGTGGGGAGCTATCTCGATCGCCATTTTTACTACGGCCCAGTTCTTTCCCCTGAGCTGGTCTTTTCAAGCAATTTTATGGTCGGTTTTGACCGTGATTGGGACGGCGGTCATGCATTGGCTGACTCAGCCTTGGAGCTGCTTCCAGCATTTTCGCTGGGTGCTGGGATGGTGGGCAGTGCTGATGGTGGGCGGATTGGTCATCACCGATTTGAGCGTTTTTTTGGGTTGGGGAGAGATTTTAGCGCGTCTGTGCCCCTTGTGGCTGGTTCTCAACGGCCTTGGCTATGTCGGTACAGGCTTCCGAATGCGATCGCGGGCTTTTATCACGATTGCCCTGATTCATCTATTAGCGATCGCTCTTTTACCTTATTTCGCTACCTGGCAATTTTTGATCACGGGCCTGGTCATCGGGATCAGCGTTTTCTTGGTAGCCGAACTGCAATGGGACTCCAGTGGTACTTGCACGAATGATTTAGTTATTAACGATTAGCCATTACTCAGATATCATTTTTAAGCAAAAAAGCATCAAAAATTAAACCCAGCAAAGTGGTCAAGACTTCACTGGGCTATTAGAGATTGATTGGGAAGAACCACGCAAAAACTCAATGAATCACAACAAGAGATCAAGGAATAATCGAGATATTAAGCTCAAGAATCAAGCGCGATCGCTTGGCAGCTAAAGCTAGTCTTTAGACTCAGCCGCATTAAACGGATCGCCATCAAATGGTTGAACCCCAGTAGCCGGGTATTGATCATCTGTAGGGCCGAAGATCCGACCAACGGCGACAGAAAAATAGTGAATAACGTCGTCGAACATCTTGGAAATATTCATAGCGTTCTCTCAACCTAAGTGAGTGATGACTCGGCTAAAAATAAGGGATGTAACCCACACCTTTATTATCACCAACCCCCTCCAGAAGTCGCTTCTCTGTGCATAATTCTTTAGCTTCAACTAAGCCTAATTTACGCTTCTTGACGCTGCGTTAACTTTTGCGATCGCTTGTAACCAAGACCCTAAAAACCATTACAACTTTCCAGGCATTTCTGTTGCGATCGCCTAGCTAAATTCTGCTCAACAATCGAGCACATTTCTTAAACTGTTTGAAGGTAGAAATATATAGAATACTCGCAATGCATTGCCAATCACTGCGCCTGCACTAACCCATAGAGCTGGTTCCTGCTACGCTTGGGGGCGAGGCTTTTTTCCAGTGAATTAGAGCCGTGGCGCTTTCGATCAAAGAGGCTCCAGCCTGTTCAATTTCTTCGAGCGCAGTCACTGTGCCGCTATCGGTGACTCCTTTAATGGCATCTGCTAACAGATAGGTAGGCCACTGGCGCGATCGCAACCCCAAAATTGTCGCTTTTACAGCACTATCAACGGCAACCCCTGCCACCAACCACGATTGCGCCCCTTGCTGGCGAAACTTATCAAGCAGATGCTCCATGAGGGGATGTTGCCAAACATCAGGTGACTGTTTGCAGACCACAACTTCTTGAGATGCTTCCAGATGCGCGAGTGCCGCCGTAGCTCCCGGATCAGCCGGATCTAACACCAAGCGATCGCCCTCTAGTTCGGGGACTAATTCCGCCCCTGGAGTGCCAGTCACACAATGAGGCAATACGCCTTGCTCTGAAAAGACCTGAGTATCAGCAGCATAAGCATTGGCTAGCACCACAATCGGAGCATTAGCTTCTCGGGCCGCTGTCAATAACTGCTTCCAGAGGGGTAATAGTTTTTCTGCTTCCGGCACTGCGGAGGCTCCATCTTGCCAAACCAAATCCTTTTGCGGATCTACTAAAATCAGCCCCCAGTTGCTGGTCGCGCTCGTGGTTGCCATAATCGACTCCCAATCTGAAGTGGTTTCAAGATCTCAAGACTAGAGCAACTTCATTTTTGTGGAATCCACCATAAGTTGTGTTCTCAAGTCCAGCAGAAATAGCCAGAATTTGACCGTGATCAGAGAAAATTCAGGGTTGACTTTGCCTAGCTTTACAGAAGTTTATTGAGTAAATTAGTTAAAAAAGCTGGATCAAATTTTGGTAAAAGTTACTATAATAAAAACCAAGATAACTCTCTGCATCACACCCGCTTTGCGCTATTTGCTTCTATCTCGTCTCAGCCCTTGAGATTGCTCACTTCAGGAGACTACTGTGGCTAACCCAGACCTTACGTTGCAGCCCGCAGACTATGGTTTGCTCACGGATCTTTATCAACTCACAATGACCGCTTGTTATACAGGTGAGCAGGTTGAGCAACGATCTGCAAGTTTTGAGCTATTTGTGCGACATTTACCAGAATCTTTTGGCTATTTGATCGCAATGGGTTTAGAGCAAGCTCTGGAGTATCTAGAGCAGCTTCAGTTCAGCCCCGAACAAATTGCGGCTCTGCAATCGACCGGAATTTTTGCCCATGCACCCGATCGCTTTTGGGAGTTGCTGGCTAGCGCTCGGTTTACCGGAGATGTTTGGGCAGTGCCAGAAGGAACGGCGGTGTTTGCGCATCAACCACTGCTGCGCATTGAAGCACCCCTATGGCAGGCACAACTGGTCGAAACTTATTTGCTGAATACCTTAAACTACCAAACCCTGATTGCGACCCGGTCTGCCCGTATCCGTGATGTGGCTGGTTCTCATGCCAAGCTGCTCGAATTTGGTACCCGTCGCGCCTTTAGCCCTCAAGCGTCTCTGTGGGCTGCTCGTGCCGCCTTAGCTGCTGGTTTTGATGCCACTTCTAATGTACTGGCTGCACTGAAACTGGGTCGCCAACCTGCCGGAACGATGGCTCATGCGTTGGTGATGGCGATCGCAGCTCTAGAGGGGAGTGAAACTGGAGCCTTTCATGCCTTTCATCAATATTTTCCGGGGGCATCTTTATTGATCGATACCTACGACACGATCGCCGCAGCAGAACGGTTGGCAGCAGAACGACGTGCCGGAAAAACCACCTTACAGAGCGTGCGGATTGACTCTGGCGATCTGGCAACCCTTTCTCAGCAGGTGCGATCGCTGCTGCCTGGAGTCTCCATTTTGGCGAGTGGTGACTTGGATGAATGGCGCATTGCCGAGTTAAAAGCGGCGGGTGCTTGCATTGATGGCTATGGCTTAGGCACCAAGCTCGTCACCGGAGAACCGATTAATGGTGTCTACAAATTAGTCGAAATTAATGGTGTCCCTGTGATGAAAGCGGCTAGCGGCAAGACCACCTACCCTGGACGCAAACAAATTTTCCGTCGTTTTGTAGGAGGGCAAATTGAGTCAGATTGTCTAGGTTTGATGACTGACACCATGCCTGATGCCGAGCCGTTGTTGCAACCCGTCATGCAAAATGGGCAACGCTTGCAACCACCAGAGTCACTAGATGCGATCGCCCAACGTACCGCTCAGTCGGTCGCCAGCCTACCAGACTCAGTGCGCCGACTCGATCAGCCCGTGCCCCCTCATGTAGAAATTTCGGCTAATCTACTAGATCTAACCTTTAAAACTCAACAAGCCTTGCGGTAGATCAGCGATCGCGACTCGTTCTCGCTTTCATTCCGGCCTTCACCCTTCTCGCTATTTTGGATAATTTATGATCAGAATTGCGCTCTTTGGTACTAGTGCCGATCCTCCGACCGCAGGCCATCAGGCAATCTTAAATTGGTTGTCTCAGCACTTTGACTATGTGGCAGTTTGGGCAGCCGACAACCCGTTTAAGTCGCACCAAACTCCGTTAGAACACCGGGCGGCAATGTTGCGGTTGTTAATTACCGATATTGACCCACCTCGCCATAACATTGATCTGCATCCAGAACTGAGTAGCCCCAGAGCCTTGATCACCGTCGAGCGTGCCCAACAGCAATGGCCCGGTGCAGAGCTAACCTTTACGATTGGCTCAGACTTAGTGTCACAGTTGCCGCGATGGTATCGGGTGAGTGATTTATTGGCGCGAGTCAACCTATTAGTGGTGCCGCGTCCTCACTATCCGATCGCTGACACTGATTTGCAACCGTTGCGCCAAATGGGAGCCACGATCGCGATCGCTGATTTAACTGGGCCTGCTGTTTCTTCGACTGCTTATCGAGAAGCTAGAGATACGACAGCTCTCTCCCCCACCGTTGAGGCTTACATTCACAGAGAACAATTGTACGCATGGCAGGACGCAGCCCCCGCAAGAGCGCAGATCCGATAAAACAACCAACCCTAGCCGATTTTAAGGTCGGGGTCGATAATGCAATTTTCTCTGTAGATACCGCCCAAAACCGCTTGTTGGTGTTGCTGGTCATGCGGCACGAAGAGCCATTTTTGGGGCAATGGTGTCTCCCTGGTACGTTGGTGCGGCAGGGCGAGTCGCTCGAAGATGCTGCGTACCGGATTTTGTCCGAAAAAATTAGGGTCAAGAATCTCTACCTAGAGCAGTTATATACCTTTGGCGGGCCGGGTCGAGATCCGCGTGAAGCCCCTGACAGCTACGGGGTTCGCTATCTCTCAGTGAGTTATTTTGCCTTGGTGCGCTTTGACGAAGCCGAACTCATTGCCAACGGGGTGAGCGGCATTGCTTGGTATCCACTCGAACAATTGCCCCCACTCGCCTTCGATCATCAGCAAATTTTGCAATATGGCTATCACCGCCTGCGCAGCAAACTGGAGTACAGTCCTGTTGCCTTCGAGGTATTGCCAGAGGTCTTTACTTTGAATGATCTCTATCAGCTTTATGCCACCGTTTTGGGCGAAAACTTTTCCGATTATTCTAATTTCCGGTCTCGTCTGTTGAAGTTGGGTTTTCTCAGTGATACGGGCATTAAAGTTTCACGCGGTGCTGGACGACCTGCTAGCCTGTATCGCTTTGATGCCACTGCCTTTGCCCCTCTCAAAGACAAGCCGTTGGTGTTTATTTAGCCAAATTTTGCAGCCATAAGATCCGCAGCTTTCGGGAACCTTCCCTAAGTCAAAACGCCTAAGATTTAAGATAGAACGCTTCCTAGGGCAGGCAGTCTACCC
>CBIHQL010000344.1:0-5113 GCA_966211855.1 uncultured bacterium | reverse complement strand
AATAATCACTCCTTGCTCACAGCTGCGCCATTTTGAAAACGGCAGTTGTTCAGTTCGAGGGCTTGTTAAGACTGGGGCAGCAGAGGTCTGAATGTGGGCAAAGAATTTCTCTATATCCAACTGCGATCGCCATTCTTCTGCCTCTGCTTGGGGAATCGGAGCCAACGGATCGCGAAATGGCAGATTCAGATGCACAGGGCCGGGAACTGGAAACTGCGATCGCTCCCAGGCGTGTACCA
Source organism: uncultured bacterium (assembly GCA_966211855.1). Taxonomy (GTDB): domain Bacteria; phylum Cyanobacteriota; class Cyanobacteriia; order FACHB-46; family FACHB-46; genus CBIHQL01. The sequence continues at coordinate 4,874 of CBIHQL010000344.1, read as the reverse complement.
AAGTCTGCCGCAGATATCCCAGCAGGTTTGTATTAAGTTCTGGGGTTGCCAACTCTGCATACCAGTTTGGGAAATTACCAAAGAGTTTTTGCTGATCAATCGCTTGACCCGCATTGCAGTCACGCAGTTCAGGTGGGCGATCGGCTGTTAAAACAATTAAGGGAATACAGCTTTGGCGGGCTTCAATGACGGCTGGATAAAAGTTTGCCCCGGCAGTCCCCGACGTACAGACCAAGACGGCTGGCAAGCCTGACTGACGAGCAATGCCTAGAGCAAAAAAAGCTGCCGATCGCTCGTCCAAGACGGGAATCGCTTCAATTTGTGGATGTTGGGCAAAGGCGATCGCTAACGGCGTAGAACGTGAGCCGGGACAGATAACAGCAGTGGTCAACCCTAGCCGCGCCAAAGTTTCTGCCAAAATGGAAGCCCAGATTGAATTTGTATTCCTAAAATCAATTGTCATCAGTTGCAGCCAAAGGGAAGTATCGATAGTTCGCTGCTCACACGAGTGCTTGGAGAAGGGCTTGCAGCTTAAGCTGAATTTCAGTGAGTTCTTTATGAGGGTCTGAACCAGCCACAATGCCTGCTCCTGCAAACAAGCGTGCTTGACAGCTATTCACTAACGCAGATCGAATTCCCACAATAAACTCACCATTGCCTTTATGGTCTAGCCAGCCTATCGGTGCGGCATACAGCGATCGCTCAAATTTCTCGTATTGCTGGATGTGTTGGCAAGCAATTTCTCTAGGCGCTCCTGCTACTGCTGGCGTTGGATGGAGTTCTGCCAAAATTTTTAGTAAGTGAATGTTAGCTGGCACCCTAGCCCGAATAGGAGTCCGTAAATGTTGAATATTAGAGAGCCGTAACAGCCGAGGTTTTAATGTAAGCCGAGGAGTTAGACCTAAATGAGAAAGCCGCTCGGTGAGGAAGTTAATCACTACTTGATGCTCCCAAATTTCCTTAGCATTACTCAGCAGATTCTGGGCAAGCTGGGCATCTTCTAAAGCAGTTTTGCCACGGGGTGACGAGCCAGCTAGCGCATCAGTTAATAGTTCATGATCATGCAGACTCACCAGGCGTTCTGGGCTGGCACCAATGAAATTTTGACCCTGACCATTCCCGACACAAAAGACATAACAATCAGGATAAAGTTGTCGAAGATTACTTAAGGAGTGAATCAGATCGAAAGGCTGTTGAGAAGTGACATCGATCGCGTGAGCTAAAACAATTTTCTGAAACTGATTTGCTTGAATAGATTTGAGTGCAGATAGGACAGATTCTCTAAGATGATTCGCACTCGTAATATCTCGCTGTTGAAAACTGCTTGAATTAGTTGATTGAACCGTTGACAACCGATTCTTAAGACTTTTGATTTTGCCAAATTCTGTCCAGATGTGCTCGACTTCACTCTCTAGATTTGTAACAGCATTTATTTCTAAATTAGCAACTAATGTGCAGCGATCGCTCTGCTGAGAAACTTGCCAGCGAGGCAAAAATACTGTGACCCCAGGAAAATAAGAAAATTGAGTGCTAAACTGCTCAAAAAACGTAAAACTGCTGAAAAAGTGTGGCCCAGAAAATGGCAAATTTAGATTGCCAGCTTTAATCGTATTTTTGAGGCATTTTTTGGTAAATTGTTCAGCCTGAAAAAATCGCTTTTTACCATTGGTTTTTAAGCTGGTTGCCTCACCAATAGCTGCGATCGCGCTAGTCCCATCTAGAGAGTCAAAGTGTTCAGGAGGGTTACGCTTCTCAAAATAAAAATTTAATTGATCAGGTCTTGCTAAGGCTTGAAAAACTATCAACGGATCAATAGGAGCAATCGCTGTGGAAATGCTGGCAATTTGCGTACATCCTTTCTCAATGGAGACCTGTTGACAATCTAAGAGGAATCGGTGCAGATCTTGGCGATCCTGGAAGAGATTAGCGCAATAGGGTAGGACTAGCATGAACGAGAAGATAGCAAATTTCTTTAAAGATAAGATTTTTGACTCTTAAGTAACCAGCCACAGGGTGAGGCGAGATCTCAGCATCTCCTCTACATCTCAGTGTTGCAGGGCTTGCTGGGCCAAGCTTGCTTGATGTGTGCCATACCCAAAGTCGCACTATCGGGGGCCAAGTTCTACAAGATGCCAGAAAAGTTTACAGGACAAGACTTGCATGCCTTGCGATCGCCCGCTCTTTGCGTCTCTCTAGATCCTGCTAGAGGCGAGTGGCACAACATCTTCAATCTTGAGATGGGTAAATAAGTCTAGAACTTCTGCCGCAAGTAGCTTGGGCTAGTGATAAGCGGCATCTACACTGCAAAAAGCATCCCAACCCTTCAAAATGCTGTTGCTTTTGTGGATACTTACATTCTCAACCTTTTAGTAGTCGGCTTGTTACTGCTGATCGTGACTCTGGGGTCTGGCTGGATTAGCCGCTTACCCCTCTCGTACTCGTTGATCTACCTAGCAGTTGGTATCTTTCTAGGCCCAGGGGGTGCTAACCTCGTTCAGCTGCGCCCAGATGCAGAGTTCTTAGAGCGCCTGACAGAATTTGTTGTCATTGTGTCGCTTTACAGTTGTGGCCTCAAGATGAATCGACCCCTCAAGCTATGGGCTTGGAGTTCGACCGCACGGTTGATTGGTTTCTTGATGCCCTTGTCCATTGCCGCGATCGCTCTGATTGGACATTGGTTTTTAGGGCTAAATTGGGGAGCTGCTATTCTGTTGGGCGCTGTCTTAGCCCCAACTGATCCAGTTTTAGCGTCAGATGTGCAGGTAGCCAATCTTGAAGACCGTAACGAGCTGCGATTTGCGCTGACCTCGGAAGGTGGGTTAAACGATGCGTTGGCTTTCCCCTTCGTCTACTTCGGCTTGCACTATCTAAAAGATCCTCAATGGGAAAATTGGTTCAAAAATTGGGTAGCTATTGACCTGATTTGGGCGATCGCAGCAGGCATAGCTATGGGAATTATCGTCGCTAAAGCGATCGCCTGGATTGACCGCCGAGTGCAGCAGTTACGCCATGTCGAGTCCTTAGTAGAAGATTTCACTGCCCTCAGCACTATCTTGCTTACCTATAGTCTTACTGAGCTTGTCAATGGATACGGATTTGTGGCTGTTTTTGTTGCGGGGATGACAGTTCAACGTCAACATCACGATCCGGACAAGCCCCTCTCGCAGTTGGTCTTTACTGAGCGTATCGAAAAACTGTTAGAAGTCGGCACCATCGTGCTGCTTGGCACCTTACTGCGTCGCGAGCCAATTCTACGGTTTATTGACGAAGCCCTTCTAGTCGCTGGGCTACTGATTTTCGTGATCCGACCGATTGGTGCATGGCTAAGTACGGTTGGCATAACGCGGAGCAAGAGACAGCGCAAAACGCCTGCACAAACTCGACATGAGCGCTTTCATCCATCAACGCGTTGGTTATTAGGCTGGTTTGGCATTCGTGGCGTTGGTTCTCTGTATTACCTGACTTACGCCCTCGGCGAAGGTCTTCAAGGAGCAACCGGAGAAATGATTGCCTGGATTACCTACCTAACGATTATTATTTCAGTGGTTGTACATGGCATCAGCTCAACACCATTGATGAACTGGCACGAGCGCAGCATTCAAAAACAAGGGGTTCAGAGATAAATACCCAAAGATTTCGGTTGCTAACAGTTTTGTCGTTGTAGGCTATCTTACAGGAGCCTTTTGACTCTGAGGCTACTGCTTCAGAATTTTGTGCGATCGCACGGGATCGCAAGCTGATATAGGCTGCCGATACCCGCATCTATAATCTCTACAATGACGACCAAATCTATTGCACCGGCAAATAAGCAATTATGGCTGGCTGCTATCAAGCCTCCAATGTACAGTGTGGCTATCATGCCCATCGTACTAGGAACAGCAGTCGCCTATGCCGAAACTAAAGCTCTTAACAGCACCATCTTCTTTACTTTTTTAACAGCATCAATTTTGATTCTGGCTTGGATGAACATCAGCAATGATGTTTTTGACTCAGATACAGGTATCGATAAGAATAAAGCCCACTCACTGGTAAACCTGACGGGTGACAAAACTCTAATTTTCTGGATTGGAAATGCATGTCTGGTGCTAGGGCTGCTCAGTACCTTAGCAATTAGTCTCTGGCAACAAGACCCCACCGTCATCTTGCTCGTCCTGCTTGGATGCACCTTAGGCTACACCTATCAAGGTCCCCCCTTCCGGCTTGGGTATCTCGGTCTTGGAGAGCTAATTTGCTTTATCAGCTTCGGCCCTCTAGAGGTATCGGCAGCTTTTTACAGTCAAACTCAAACAATATCGTTAACTAGCCTACTCGCCTCAACAATCCTAGGTTTGACCACAAGCTTAATTTTGTTTTGCTCCCACTTTCATCAAGTAGAAGATGATCTAGCTGCCGGAAAGCGATCGCCGATCGCGCGACTTGGCACTGCCTTAAGTGCACAGCTCCTTCCCTGGTTCGCAGGTAGTATCTACGCTTCAACTCTACTGTGGACATGCCTAGGCCAATTTCCCACCTGGACACTCTCAATATTTGCTAGCTTGCCGTTTGCATATCAACTAACGCAGCATATTCAGGCTCACCACGACCAACCTACAAAAGTAAGCAACAGCAAGTTTATCGCCGTTACTCTCCACTTCTGGAGCGGCCTACTGCTGAGCTTGGGTTTCATTTTGCCTACTGCATTTCATCTGTAACACCCAAATACTTAAGGCCTGCTTCAGCACACATCTAGCGGAGATAAAACCCTTCCATAACCCTCGCTAGTAGCCTTGAAAGCCTGAGAAGCTAATACATTCAGAGGAATTTCAAAAAAACCTTGCTTAAGGGTTGACAAAGCCCGTCTGCTCTCGTTATCTTAGTTAAGCGCGGTGAGGGAA
>CBIHQL010000343.1:0-5125 GCA_966211855.1 uncultured bacterium | reverse complement strand
GTCCACGATTTATAGGTCGCTGGCAAATTGATTTGGCTCTTTGCTTCCAGGTGGCGATCGCTGCGCTGAGTACCCCCACCCCTGCCAGTAACGGGCTAAACGGTAAGATCAGTAACGCAATTTGGAGCCACAGCCAAGGTGCTTGTAAGGGCCGCTGTGGGTGACGTTGAAAATGCAGGAAACGTTGACTCAACTTAGCTGAGTGCTCCTAAAACGCAGGTTCCAAACACTCTGTTCGCGTCAGGCGAATCTGCGCCAGGGCAAACACGGTTGGAATAATGCGACCATAATTCGTAGCGATCGCTCGCCAGCCCAAATCAGCAAAGAACAACGCCCACAATGTCGGCCCGACAAAGGCCAAAATACTGCGAGTAGCTCCATACCGAGCTGCCGACAACGTCATGCCGCGCTTAGCAGTTTGCAGCGTCACATAATTTTGGAATTGCCCCGCCGCGATCGTTCCCCCTTGCACGAGGGCTTGTTTAGCGACTTGGTAGCTCGCAAAGTGATAGGCAAACTGGCGGGCAATTAATTGCAAAATCATCGGACGCACGATCGAACTGACCGCTAAAGCGCTTCCCCCCTTCAGCAGCAACCCCATCGGGTCTTTCTGCACAGCTAAGGGGAGTTGATCCCACAAATCAGCTCTAGCTAGCGATCGCTGCACTTCTACAGTCAACGCACCTTGTTCGCTTGCAGGTAAGCCTTTCCAAGCTCGATTTAACAAATCTAGAAACACTTCAATTTCTAAATCAGCCGTCGAAAATTTTTGAGAGTAAGGAATTTTGAGATAGCGACAGATTTGGATTAAAGATTGCCGATAGGTGAAGCGATCGCTTTGACCTTGCAACACCGTCATACCATCAGCAGCTAGAAATCGAAATCGTTGCTCAATGGCATCTAACCAAGCTTCCCGATCTTGGCTTTGCACATCAATGGGGTCAGGCGTATACAGATAATCAATGGGGTTGAACTTACGACGAAACAAAATTTCGGTCAAACTCTCTAATTCTGCTTCTGTTGCCAGTTCTAACGCTGCCCGTAGCTCATCCGCCATTGCTCCCTCCCAGACTGCAAATCGTGACCCGCTGTTCCATATTCTAGTGTGAGGTGTTGGCGGTTAGCGGCTTGTTGTTGCAGTTGGTTAGTAACTGCTAGTGATTCGCAATCAATAATAGGCTGAAGTTTGGGAGTCGAATCATTCATGAATAGCTTGAAAATTGCCAGCCGTGGGGCGTCAGCTTGGAGACATGCAGCGGCGCGCTTGCGGCTCTGGCTAACACCCCTAACTTACTAACAAGTGCATCGCTGGCGTATGCGGTTCTCTAACTGGAGAGGCGAGAGACTACTCTGCTGCTTCAGCAGTATCTCTAGCGCCCTCTTGATCGCCTTCGTTCTCTTCAGAACGGTTGTCATTGTTGTAGCGTCTTCTGCCCATACGGCCTTTGTTGGTCCGTTTGCGGAATTTGCGAGCGTAGGCTTCGTTACGGAGAGCTTTTTCTTTCTTTAAGTTGCGGCGTTTAGCCATGTTTACCTCATTGAATTAGTTCGCCAAGCGATAGAGAAGTTCGCTCCCAACCGATTGCAAGGAGCGATCGCGGTCTCTCAAAAATGCGGCTTGGAAAAATTGGGTCAGATGTTTACTCTAACCTATCTATGACCCTTGCCCAAGCAGCAAATTGCTACCAGCGCCGTTCGTTTTGAACAGTCGCCACGTAAAAACGAGTATGGGGTTAGCAGTTGATCATTCTACTACCCCTTTGCGAGGGTAGAGAGGGCTTTCTGGTGAAAAAGCCTCGCTTCACGATTTTTGCACCATTTTTGCTGCAAACTCTAGAGCTTCAGCGGGAGTACTCACCAGACCCTCTGCACGCGCCAATTGCACCGCTGCTAACAGTTGCCCAATCTGGGGGCCAGGAACCAGTTGCAAATGCTGCATCAAATCTTTGCCACTCACCATTGCCGTAGGGTGCGCCACCGGATCGTCGGGCGTGAGAAAGTGCTGAATCAATGGTTCAAGAACAGCGGATGATACCCCGACTGCGATCGCCAACACAACCAAAGCCGGAAAGGCAGCCCCAACTGACTGGAACAAGAAGTATTGCTCACGACACGACAACCCTGTCTCGGCATCTGGCGATCGCAATTGCGGCAGGCAACGCAAAATTGTGAGAGCGGCTTGTACTTCTGCCCGACTGTACTTCATCCGCAAGAGTTGAGCTTCGGCTTGGTGGAGATCAGCCGATAACAAGCTCGCCAATTTCGCCACCGTTAGCCAAGTGCGTTGATCCCCGGCAGGTTTACCGAGAGTTGCGTTGGCGTTCAATTCTACTGATTCGCCTCCTTGAGCCTCTGCTGTTCGTCGCTTACCCTCATTCGTTGAGGCGTGGTTTCGTTCAGCTTTGCCAGTTTCGCGCACCGGACGCAGTAACTCACGACCCAGGTCAGGCCATGCTGTTGTTAATTGCTGTAGCGCTTGATCAATGGCAGCAATTTGCACCAAGCTCTGAGCCGTCGCCTGCGGAAACCAATCAGCCAACAAACCATCTTGCCAAGCTGCACTCAACCAAGGCGTCCCGCGAGGACTACTGAATAAATAGCCAAGTTCTGACTGCACCCGTTCGGCAGCAACTTGTTTGAGCAGGGGGGATAGCTGGTGAATGACGGCGCGAGTCTCGCTATCGAGTCGAAAACCCAACTGAGCTGCTTGCCGATAAGCCCTCAATAACCGCAACGGATCTTCCCGTAGGTTATCGGGCGAAACCATCCGAATCGAGTTTTGCTGTAGGTCGCTGTAGCCTTGCAGGGGGTCAATCAACTCTCGCGTGTGCGGGTTGTAAGCGATCGCGTTGACCGTAAAATCGCGGCGCTGCAAATCGGTTTCTAAGTTGCCCCCCATCTGCTGGGCAAAATCTGCCGTGGCTTGCTCAAATACGACTCGCGCAATTTGTCGCTCTGCATCTAACAAAACAAAACCAGCTTTGTGATGACGAGCGATCGCTTGCGCCGTCTCTACTGCTCGTTCTGGCATCACAAAATCGAGATCTAAATAATCAGCGTGACGACCCAATAACGCATCCCGAACCACACCCCCCACTAAGTAAGCAGGCTGGGGTAACCATTGCAAACCAAAAGGCCAAGTTTGAGGAGATAACACTGACGATGAAACCGAAGAGGAACCGCACATGGACACAAAAATCAACCAAGCGGCTAATCAATTATTAACGCGCCTAAGCTAGAGTAACAGAAAGATACGCGGCGTCTATCCAGCCCGGTTTACCAAAATGCGGAGGGCTTTTAATCTATGTGTATCTGCGTAAACTGCCATTATGTAGACCGCTGCACGACCTACCACGCAGTTGAAGGGCAACACCAGCAACCACACCTCACTGAAGCACCAGACTTTGAAGCTGTAGAACCAACCATCAACGTTAATATCCGATCCTTTGAAGACGAAATTCAGATGGAATGGGATGTGGTTGGCTGCCAGAGCTTTAAACAAGAGTCGGGTAAGTGGGCGCGGTTGCGTCCTGGTGAACTGATTCCGACTTAAGCGCGATCGCTTGCACCTGAAAAATTGGCCCCCCTAACCCCCAACTTTAGGGGGACTCGAATGAAGCTTCCCCCTTTCTGAAATGCCCACTAGGGCTATGAATTGGAGGGCGGGAGGGGGCCGCAAAGTATTCACGCAGGAAGTCTATTGGTGGTAGCGGCGATCGCACCCTGAGAATTTGGCGGCGTGCTTAAATAGCTAGAGGAATGGCTCACTCGTTTGTTAAATCACTTTGACTTCGCACTCTAACTCGCTTCACACCCCTGCTTACGGATTAGCACTACATACCTGTAGCCCAGAACTGGGTTTAGCGTTGAGTAACTTTAGTGGTGATGCTCGGTGCCAAGTTTGGGACTTAGGCCGCGATCTATCCACCCATCTTCACAGTCATTTAGCGACATTTCTACAACCCCAAACTTGGACAGATCTGGCGTTTATCGCTGTTGCTCAAGGGCCAGGCGGGTTTACAGGCACTCGAATTGGAGTGGTCACAGCCCGGACATTGGCACAACAACTCAACTTGCCGCTGTTTGGAGTTTCTAGTTTGGCGGCGATCGCTTGGTCTTACTATCTCAAGCAAACTAGTTCCACCTCGGCACCCCTCACGATCGCAGTCGAAATGCCTGCCCAGCGCGGCGAAATTTACACTGGCATCTATCAAATCTTACCCACTGCTGCACAACTTACCGTTCTGCAACCCGATACTGTCCAGACACCAGAGACTTGGCAAACCACGCTGCAAACTTGGTCGCAGGAGTATCAACTGGTGCAAGCCACAGGCGGTCTAGGAGCCTCAGTCTCAGGGGTATTAGCGATCGCTCAGCAGCAGTGGCAACAAGGAAAACGCTCATCTTGGCCTGAGGTTTTACCCTTTTACGGTCAAAGCCCAGTTAGTTAAGGCAGCATCTTTCACTACTCAAAGAAAAAGACAGGGGTTTAGACTCCCTGTCCCAGTTGTTCACCCAGTATTTGCCCTCATCAGTCAGTACAAAGTCAGGAGTTTTCAGTAACTTCGCAGCTTTTTGTAACTGACCAACATATTTATCTAGAAAATATACTGAAACTTATTCTAGAAGAACCTCAACAATTGCAGAGCAAAATGTGACAAAAAGCAAGATATAGTGAACAGCCAGTATATTGACGGAGTCATCTACCCGACTTAAGTACGGTAAACGCTTAGTCAGATTGAGATCGGGCGATCGCCTCCGTAGTTTTGCGGTCTATCGTTGCAGGCTACGAGGATCAAGGGCATCGCGCAAACCATCACCCAGCAGGTTAAACGACAACACCGTTAAGATAATCAACAATGCTGGAGGCCATAATAACCAAGGTTGCAGCACCAAAATCGAAGCATTGGTCGCTAACGACAACATATTGCCCCACGACGGATCAGGCTGTTGAATCCCTAGCCCAATCAGACTCAGCACCGACTCCGCCACAATAAAACTTGGGATTGCCAACGTTGCCGAAATAATCACGTAGCTAGCAGTTTGAGGCAAGATGTGGCGCACGATGATGTAAAAAGGCCGTCCTCCCATGGCTCTAGCCGCCTGCACAAATTCTCGCTCTTTA
>CBIHQL010000342.1:0-5126 GCA_966211855.1 uncultured bacterium | reverse complement strand
TCCGATATGAAGAAGCCCGGATTGTACCGCTGCGAGAGGGAGAAGTGTTATTGATGGTGCGCGACATCACCGATCGCAAACAGGGGGAGTTGGAACTGAAGCAAGCAAAAGAAGCCGCTGAGGTTGCTAACCGAGCGAAAAGTATCTTTTTGGCTAATATTAGCCACGAATTGCGCACACCGTTGAACGTGATTTTAGGTTTTACCCAAGTGATGTGGCGAGATCTATACCTGCCATTAGAGCAACGGGCAAATATCAGCACAATTCATCGCAGCGGTGAACATTTGCTGACCTTGATTAACGATGTTTTGGATGTCGCCAAAATTGAAGCTGGGCGGATTACACTTGATGCAACTGACTTTGATCTGAGAGCTTTGTTGCGATCGCTGCAAGATATGTTTCGTCAAAGCGTCGCAGTTAAGGGTTTGCAGCTCTCCCTTGAGCTAGATCCTGCTATTCCACAGTATGTGACGGCTGATGTTAAAAAACTGCGGCAGATTCTGATTAACTTGATCGGTAATGCGATTAAATTCACCAACTACGGCTCAGTGACGCTACGAGCCAGTATTGAAACTGAGGTACCGCCTGAGTTAAAAACGGGAGTACTAAAGCCATCTCCGGCAATAATCTCTTTGAAGCTGGCTGTAGAGGATACAGGCATTGGAATTGCTCCCCCTGACTTAGCGATCATCTTTGATGCCTTTACTCAAGCGCGTACCGAACGAACCGCTGCTGAAGGAACCGGACTGGGGTTAACCATTACTCGGCGATTTGTGCAGTTGATGGGCGGACAGATCAGTGTTAACAGCACGCTAGGGCAGGGCAGCACTTTTAAAGTTGTCATACCGATGCGATCGCGACCTGTGGGGGAAATGGCTTTACTGCCGCCTGCACATCAGGTTGGTCTTGAGCCTGAGCAACAATTTGATGCAGATGGGATAGATACCCCTAATGCAGAAATTAACAAACCATCGGTAGGGGTCGTTTTGCAACCCAGCCACCTTACCATCATGCCTGGGGCTTGGCTCGATCAGCTCTATCAAGCGGCATGGCACTGCGACGACGAAGAAATTCTACATCTCCTCCAACAAATTCCGGCTGAGCACTCCTCTCTGTTCTCAGGTTTGAGCCATCTAACCCATAACTATGAATTTCAGACCTTGATGTATTTAGCTCAGCACTAACCGACACAGTTCCACGAAAAAAATGTAGTTTAAATAACATGAGATTGTAACTTAAACTCTACCTTTAATAGGCTACTAAGTGACTCTAGAGATGGAATCTAGCGGCTGAGCAACTAGCGTAATAGTTAGACTATGTATCTTGAAAAACAAAATATATGAAACTATTTCTTAGCTTGCTGTCAGTCGCTTCTATTGTTGTCAGCTTTAGCTTGGGTAGTATATCGGGGGCGATCGCTGAAACGGCTCCCCAAACTGAGAGTGAGGTAGTTACAAGCCCTCTCGATCAAACGCAATCTCAAGAGATACCAGCTCTGTCAGAAAATTCGAATTTAACAGAGCAAACAGAGATAGAAATCGGTAATCAAACGGGCTGGAGCCAAGTCACCTCTGTTTCGCAACTCTCTGACGTTCAGCCGACTGACTGGGCATTTCAAGCTTTGCAATCACTAGTAGAACGCTATGGAGTGATTGCCGGATACCCTGATGGTACGTTTCGGGGTAATCGGGCTTTAACTCGCTACGAATTTGCCGCAGGTCTGAATGCAGCGCTCGATCGCATTCAAGAGTTGGTCAATGCCGGAACCACCGATCTGGTTCGCAAAGAAGATTTAGATACCTTGCAAAGATTGCAGACAGAGTTTGCCGCAGAACTGAGTGTCTTGAGAGGCCGAGTTGATGTTTTAGAAGCGCAAACTGCTGAATTGGAAGCAAACCAGTTTTCGGTCACCACTAAATTGCATGGGGAAGCAATATTTGGGTTGGTCAGCGTGCTAGGGGGCGATCGCGCCGATGGTCAACCTGCTGAGCGAGTGCCAACCTTAGGTCAGAGAGTACGCCTAAATCTAGATACCAGCTTCACGGGCAGAGACTTATTAACCACTCGTCTCCAAGCCAATAATATCCAACCCTTAGGGGGCACAATTCCAGGCACTCGCGGTACAGGTTTGATTCTCAATGAAGGTAGCGGCCCCCTCCTCACCAATGAAGGTCGAGTCGAGTTTGACGGCACCAGCGAAAACTCTTTTCTGCTGGGTCTACTGCGCTACCGTTTCCCAATCAGTGACAAAACAAATATATATTTAGCTGGAACCGGGAACGGCTTTGTTGATCTAGATGCTTCTTCGCAACTGAACCCTTATTTTGATGGTGGGGCTGTATCGCTCTTTGGGCTACGCAACCCGATCTATAACTACTCTGGTGGGGCTGGCTTGGGGGTGAGGCATCAGTTTAATGACAACCTAGAGTTAAATCTCGGTTATCTCGTGCCTAATGCAGGTGACCCCACTCCCAAAAATGGCTTGTTTAATGGTCAGTATGGGGCCTTAGCTCAGGTCATTGTTAGCCCTAGCGATCGCGCCCGTATTGGTTTGACTTACATCAACAGTTATACGCCCGGTTTTAGCCCCGCCTTTGGCACCTCAACAGGCAGTAACTTATCTAACAGCACCTTTGGTCGCCCGGTAAGCGTCAATTCTTACGGTCTTTCGGGCACATTTACGATTAGCCCCAAATTTGCCCTGGGGGGTTGGGTTGGCTACTCCGAGCAGCGCTATCTCAAAACAGGCAGTGCCGATGTTTGGAATTGGGCAGTCACGATCGCCTTTCCTGATTTAGGTAAAGAAGGTAACTTAGGAGGTATTTTGGTGGGCATGGAACCCAAAGTTACATCCATTAGCGATAGTCTCAACGCAGGTCAGCCTGATCCCGACACCTCTCTCCATTTAGAAGCTTTTTACCGTTACCGCTTCAATGATCATATTGCAGTCACACCGGGTGTGATTTGGCTGACAGCCCCCAACCACAATGCTGATAATGATGATGTGGTAGTCGGTGTTATGAGAACAGTCTTTCAATTCTAATCAAGAGAGCATTGAGAAATATCTCTGACTCAATGAATTTTTGTATATTTTGATACGAATAAAAACATTCAGTGAACTCTGATACTAGAGTGAGATTGCAGCAGTAATTTTACGGTATTAATAGGGTGATCAATGTAACTTTACTGCACACGCCTTCTGCAAACGCTTTGATATCGGAGCGATCGCTGTGACCAATTATCCCCAAGCAAATCAGCAACCTTTTGACCAAGAGCATCTGCTGAATCAAATCACGCTGCGTATCGGGCAGTTTCTAGACTTGCAAGATGTCTTAGATATGACCGTGAGCGAGGTGCAAGGCTTTTTAGGGGTAGAGCGAGTCAAGATTTATCGCTTTGATACCGATGGCAGCGGTGAGGTGGTTGCTGAGGCTGTCCAGAAGGGGCGATTGCCATCACTGCGGGGGTTGCACTTTCCAGCCAGTGATATCCCGCCGCAAGCCAGAGAGCTATTTATGAAGGCGCGGCAACGGGTGATTGTTGATGTGGCATCTCAGCGTAAAACCCTCAGTCAAGCTCAATCGCCGCGATCGCTCGAAAACTCGGCTTTAGGAGATGCTCGCTACAGTGCCGTCGACCCTTGCCATTTGCAATATCTAACTGCAATGGGAGTTGCGGCCTCACTGTCACTGCCAATTCTCTATCAAAATCAGTTGTGGGGCCTGTTAGTAGCGCATCACAGCCAATCTCGCTCCTTTGCCGAATCTGAGTTGCAGACTGTGCAATTGCTGGTCGATCAGTTGCCCATTGCGATCGCCCAGGCCGATCTGATGCAACAGGCACAACAGCAAGCGCAACAAGAAGCTACCCTGAGCCAACTGAGCCAACTTTTGAGCCGAGTCGATCAAGAATCGGTTTGGCAAACTGTGTTGGAACAAATTAGTAGGTCAGTAGCGGCGATCGGGGGGCGACTCTTCATCACCGAAAGTCAAATGGGCAAAGCGGCTCAGATCTACACCTGGGGTGAGCAACCCACTCACCATCGCATTGAGACTGATCCGGTTTGGAAAACATTGATGGGTCAGCAAGGTGTTTTGGCAGTCAGTCATCGCCAAGGGGGAGAAATCGCGCGATCGCTACCTACCGAGCAACTGACTGATTTTTCACAGCTTGAGGCGTTAACGTCTGATCACTCAACAGCCTATACCTACACCCTAGAAGATCTCGCTCAAGAACCTCGGCTGCGCTCCTTAGTCAGCGTTTTTGAACCCACGGCAATTCGTTCATTGTTGATCTTGCCGCTGCAATACCAGCAATATGTCGGTTGTTTAACCTTGTTTCGCCCTGCCGTTGAAACCGAACGACTCTGGGCTGGACAGTGGAACTTAGACGAACGTAACTTGCGACCACGTCAGTCATTTGCCGCTTGGCGTGAAATCAAAGCTGGGCAAACCATTCCTTGGACGCTGCAAGAGCTAAAGTTAGCGCGACGGTGTGGGTTGCATTTGTATATCACCATCTTGCAACAGCGGGTGGAAGATCTACTGCGCCAGCATACTTCTCGAGATTTGTTGACTGGGTTACCCAATCGCCTACTTTTTGATGAATTGCTAGCTCTGGCGTTGATGAATATTCGGCGTCAGGGCGGTGTGTTAGCGATCATGTTGATTGATTTGGATCGGTTTAAGACCATCAACGACACGCTAGGTTATGGAACGGGCGATCGCCTCCTACAACAAGTAACTGAGCGGCTGCGAGCGTGTCTACGGGAAACCGATACGGTAGCGCGGTGGGGTGACGACGAGTTTACAGTGCTGTTGCCCCAAATCCGCTCGGCAGAAGATGCGGCTCAGGTGGCTCAAGCCATGCTCACAGCCCTGAAAGCTCCTTTTTTGGTAGACGACTACGAATTGCGCATTACCGCCAGCATTGGGATTACCCTCGCACCCTATGACGGTGATGATGCCGAAACGCTCCTTAAATGTGCCGATACCACCCTCAACCGCGCCAAACAGCAAGGCAAAGATAACTATCTGCTCTACACCCCCACTATGCACACGCGATCGCTAGAGTCGCTCGTGTTTGGCCAACAACACAATAACGCCCACGATCGCCCAAAAAAATCA
>CBIHQL010000341.1:0-5154 GCA_966211855.1 uncultured bacterium | reverse complement strand
TGGTTTGGTAGCCAATGTGTGTCAGGTATCTGTTGGATGCGGCAAAGGTAACTGCAAAAATAAATGCAATAGGATTTAAATTCAAACTTGTGGCAACCCCAGCCGCAATTGGAATCATTAGAATCACTGCTGCATTGTTAGAAAGAATCTCTGTCAGTATATTGGTTACGAAATAAAATATGATGAGCAGCACAATTCCAGGCGCTCCATTTCCAATAGATGCTAGATGTTGAGCCATCCAGGCAGTTGTCCCTGAATTCTCCATAGCTGTTCCTAGTGGGATCAGTCCAGCCAGCAAAAAAATCACATCCCATCTTACAGCGCCGTATATTTCTCCTGGTTTTAGGCAGCCTGTTATCACCATAAGTACCACCCCCACCAGAGCTGTCACCAAAATGGGAGCCCAGTTAAAGGCTGCCGCCACGATGACACCCAAAATAATTGCAAGTGATATCCATACCTTATCTAAACGTAGAGTCTCAGCATCCTTGGATTCCAGCACTAATAACTCACGGGTGGTTTTTAAACCCGTAAAGCTCTCTCGAGGGCCTTGAACTAGCAATAAGTCCCCGAAACGTAGAGGAACTTTCCCCATACTTTCTCTGATTAATTCTTCTCCTCGGCGGATAGCCAGCACCGTAGCATTATAACGCTGGCGAAAACGCATTTCTTTCAGTGTAGAACCCACCAGGCGAGAGTTAGAGAGAATCAGAACTTCAGCAATTTCCTCTTCACCAGTCGTCAACTTCTCCTCAAGTTGCTTACCAAATTTTAACTCAGGTGCAATTTCTAACCCTCGTTGGTCGCGAATGCTCAGAAGTTCTTTTCGTCCGCCCCGTACCAGCAACAGATCTCCTGCCTGTAAAACCTTATCTGCTAAGGGTTGGGCAAAGTGAATCTCATTTCGGATGAGCTCCAATACGTCAACATCAAATTTACGTTGAATTTCACTAGACTTTAAGGTTTGACCAATCAGGGTAGAGCGGGGGGGAATGAGCACCTCACTCACATAGTCCTTCAGATCATAGTCTATCAAGTTCGCTGAGGAGGTTTTGCGCTCAGGTAACAGATGGGGAGCAACAAAGGTTAAGTAGACTAGCCCGATTAAAAAAGTAATAACTCCAACAGCCGTAAACTGAAATAGCCCAAACTCACCGTAGCCCAGGTCTCTCGAGACTCCACTAGCCAGAATGTTGGTTGATGTACCGATGACAGTTATCATGCCTCCTAAAACTGTGATGTAGGAGAGAGGAATCAGCAGCTTAGAGGCTGAGATATTTCGCTTTTTACACCACTCTTCTACGATGGGAAGAAAGACCGCCACTACCGCAGTGTTATTGATAAAAGCGGTAATTGGCCCTACTAACAAACCCATTACAAAAATCTGCTGAGCTGAGTTCTTTCCTCCCCACCCAATTAACCAGTCCCGCACCGTTTGAATGACACCGGTTTTAGCAATTCCGGCACTTAGAATAAACATGAGCAGTACGGTAATGGTCGCGGAGTTACCAAACCCCGCAATTCCTTCCTCAGGGGTAACCAGACCTAGAATAATTAAGATGGCAGCGATCGCGATCGCTGTCAGATCTACGGGCAGCCACTCTGCTACAAAGGCAACCAGAGAGAACACTAAAACCGATAGAGTGAGAAAAATCGGATTTTGAACGAAATCCACGAGCATCCTTGGCGCGTGAACAAGGGATAAAGGAGTTGAAAAACCAAAACTTAGGATGTGCCAAATTACAACTGCTATGCCAACACCAACCAGGCCCAAGAAAAACCAGGGTAATTGAGACTTGACACCAGACCATAATCGTCGAGGTTGCCAAAGCTGCATGATGAGACTTCCTTAATAATCTTTTAATTGGTACAATCTCAATGAATTAAGACATGCACTCTGAATTCTCTACAATCTGCCTGCAACCCAAAGCCCTACAGCCAAACAAGTGGAGTGCTGTAAACTAGAGTTGCTATGAGTGAGACTGTGATTCGATGGCTTTTGTAAATATAGAAAATAGAGGCGAGGCAGCCCCCGCCATCCTATCTATCTAAATGCTTACAAAAGTCCCTAGAATATTAACTAATTTCTTTAGTGCTTATGTTCAGACTAGTTGAGCGACAAGTTGTTCGCTAGGTTGGTCGCCAATAAGGTACATCTGTAAGGCATCTAAGACTTTTGCAACGCTTTCTTCTAAAGTTTCCTCATGTGTTTTGCATTCCACTTCAGGATTTAACGGGGGTTCGTAAGGATCATCAATTCCTGTAAAGCTCTTGATTTCACCCGCTCTAGCTCGCTTGTAAAGACCTTTGACATCTCGTTGCTCACAGACTTCTAACGGCGCACTAACATAAACTTCTACAAAGTCTCCGATACGTTGCCGCACTTCATCTCGAACTTCCCGATAGGGAGAAATAGCAGAAACCAAAACTATTACACCATTTCGAGCCAGTAGTTGGGCAACGAAGCCTATGCGGCGAATATTTTCATCTCGGTCAGCTTTACTAAAACCCAATCCTTTCGTCAGATTTTCACGAATAACATCACCATCTAAAATTTCGATTCGATAGCCTCGGATACGTAATTCCTGAGCAACAGCTTGAGTAATGGTGGTCTTGCCAGCACCACTGAGTCCTGTAAACCAAACAGTCACACCACGTTGATGCATAAGATTCCTTGTTTTGATTGGTTAGGTGATTGAAAGCAGTAGATCAAACTTCAAGCAGGTCAGGTTAAAAATGATCCTGTTGATGGAGTTGCCCGTCTGAAAAGCATCAATATTTCTCTATCTCTTATCGGAAATATCTGCCCTCGGCTTTCACGATCGAATGAACCTGTTAAGTAACTCAATACTGAACTATTACCTCCGCAGAAAAGTATAAGTCACTCAGTAAAAATATTTAGTCAGTAACTTTCGGCATCGAGCTAGGAACAGAACCATCTTTCAGTGATTTCCTCACTCAAGGAGCTGAAGAAGTATAGCTCCTCTAAGTAAGTGATGCCATTCTACCTAGGTAAAAAATTTGTGTCCATTGTGTCTCAGTGTCTTCATTAAAGCTTGATAAGCTGCTTTATAATAGGGCCTCGATAAACCATTTGGGTGTAAGCAGTAAGGTTTTATACACAAAAAACGAATAATTTACTGAGAAATCATAAAAAATTCAACTCTGTTCAGCAAATATGAAGTTAGGAAGAATTTGCCAGCCTCAGGGTTTTTACGAGCATTTTTATGATTTATAAAAGCGTATGGGTGCTAATCGGTAAAATTATACACAAGGCTTAGAGGGGTGCGAGTAAAAGCGTACGGGTGCTAATCGGTAAAATTATACACGGGGCTTGGAAGGTTGTGAGTAGAAAAAATATATACCAGAGTCTTGCGCTCCTGATTCCAAAAGAGTGATTGAAGTGATACACCCCGATTCCTACTCACTGATGTACTGCGAAGGGATGTGAGTGATACAAACCTGAAATTACTATTCGGCTTGTGAGATCTTTCATAAATTTTGCGAGCAGGTGGCATGCTTCGACGTGCTCCGGATGCATGACAAGAAGACTGTGCTTGCCTAAGCGACCTGCTCTCTATGCAAAGTAATCTGACTTTACGCTTTTTCTAAGGTTACCTAATCAGTTCTTGCCAACCTAGGTGTTTAGTTCCCAAAATGAATTTCGATTTCGATCCTGCTCTGATTTCTAATCGTCTGGTAGTTATTGATTCTTCTATCGAAGGCTATCATTCTTTGTTGCAAGGAATGGTTCCAGGTACCCAGGTGAGCTTGCTCGATGCTTCTAGAGATGGCATTGAACAAATTAGTGAAATATTAGCTCGATACAGTAACAGTAGTATCGAGAGCTTACATATTATTTCCCACGGCTCCTCAGGAAACTTGCAACTAGGAACAACACAGCTCAATCTTGAAACACTGAATCAATATCAGGATCAGTTTTCAGGTTGGGCAGGTGTTCTAACCAATGAAGCTGATATTTTAATTTACGGTTGTGATGTTGCGTCTGGCGATCGCGGCTCAGCATTTATTCAACAGTTTAGCCAATTGACCGGTGCAGATATCGCTGCTTCTACTGACCTTACTGGTTCGAGTAGTTTGGGAGGAGATTGGGACTTAGAGGCTGAAGTTGGAAGTATCGAAACTGCTATAGCCTCTGAAGGGCAGGACTTTCAGGGTGTATTAAGTTCTCTGGTTGTTGCAAACCAGGCAAATAACAATATTTCGCTGTATGACACCAACGGTTCTGGTGGATTCAGTACTGCAATCCCACTGAGCGTTGGGGGAAATAATCCCTCAACCCTTGTAGTTGGTGATATTAACGGGGATGGCCTTAACGATCTCCTCACCACCAACGAAGGATCGAGTTCTATTGGGTTATTACTGAATAATGGTGCAGGCGGATTCAACGCTGCACAAGCCTTCAGTACCGGTGGGGCTCCTGTGGAACTGGCCCTTGGGGATGTCAACAATGATGGACGCTTAGATGCGATCGCTCTGATCAATGCATCGAATAGATTTGCCGTCCTCCTCAACAATGGTACAGGTGGGTTCAACGCACAACAATCGTTCGCGTCAGGTTCCAGCCCTTCAGGCATTGCTGCCATTGACGTTAACAACGATGGCAATTTAGACATCATCACTTCCAACGTTGGCAACAACACTGTTACCGTTAATCTCGGCAACGGCACGGGTACCTTTGCGGCGGTAGGTTCCAGCTTCACCATTGGTACACGTCCCTTAGATATGACTGTCACTGACCTGAATAATGATGGTCGGCTTGACTTTATCACTGCGAATGCCAGTGGTCGTAATGTTTCCATTGGTTTAGGCAACGGCACCGGTGGCTTTACCGTCACGAGTGTAGCTGTGGGAGGTGCTCCCAATGCTGTAGCCGCTGGCGATCTTAATAAAGATGGGTTCATCGATATCGCGACCTCAAACGGTAGCAGTAATAACGTATCGATCCTGCTAGGCAATGGGAATGGCACCTTTAGAACGCCGACCACGCTGACGGTCGGTGCAAATCCTGTTGATGTATTGATCAAAGACATCAATGCGGATGGCAATCTCGATCTGCTCACCAGTAACGCGAACGCCAATACCATTTCAATTTATACTGGCAATGGTACTGGTGGGTTCACCGCTCAAACT
>CBIHQL010000340.1:0-5178 GCA_966211855.1 uncultured bacterium | reverse complement strand
CCCTCACTCCTCACCCCTCACCCCTCACCCCTCACTCCTCTCTCCTCACCTCTTCAAAAACACTGCTCGATAAACAGGTTCTCGGTTCTCGATCGTCCATTGTTCGCGTTCGGTGCGGATGGGGAGGGGGTTTTCGCTGTGCCAGTCGGGGGTTTGTCGCTGGAAGTTGGGGTTTTCGTCGAAGCGATCGCGCATTTCTTGAGCGACTTCTTCAACGTCGGATTGCAGAAAGAGCATGCCTCCGGGTATTAGGTGTTTGGCGATTTCGTGGACGAGTTCGGGTTGGACGACTCGGCGCTTTTGGTGACGGCGCTTAAACCAGGGGTCGGGGAATTGAATGGTGACGCGTTGCAGCACTCCGGGGGGTAAGGAGCTGAGCAGTGGGCCGAGGGAGGTGTTGGCGTTGCAGAATAAGAAGTGTAGGTTGGTTAGGTTGAGGTCTTGCCGCTCTTGGTTGGCTTGCTCGACTAAGGGTTCACGAATTTCTAAGCCCAGGAAGTTCCAGGCAGGTTCTAGGGGGGCAAGCTGCAACAGAAATTTACCCCTGGCGCAACCAATATCGAGATGGAGGGGTTGGGTAGGATTGGTGTAAATTTCTGACCAATCGGGGGGCGCAACCACAGTTTGATATTTGCGGCTGAGCGGATTGACGTGCTCGCGAACTCGAACCAGTGACAATGTAGCCTTTCCTCTCGTAAACCCTACGCTGGATGGGGTGTTGCGGTGCGATCGCTGTTTTAAGGACTTTGGCGACGGCTAGCAAGGTTTCACCCCAAGCTATTAATGTTGGCGGGTTTTGCGATCGCTGTCTAGCGGTGTCTTGCTGAAATCTCTGTCTTCAAGCTAAAACGTTGATCCTTAGGTTGGCTAACTGGCTTCAGTGGCATCTGAGACAATAGGTTTCAAAACCTGCTTTTAATTTGCTCTTTTACAGCGATCGCCGTGTTTCTTAACAAAGCCCTATGAGTCTCAATTTCCGCTTTGCCATTGTCAGCGACCTCCACGTTGCCTTGCCTCACACAATCTGGGATCACCCTAACCGCTTTCATTTGGTTGAAGTGAGCATCCCAGCGTTTGAAATCATCCTGCAACATCTAGAGCAGTTAGACCTCGATTTTCTGCTGATCCCTGGCGACTTGACGCAGCACGGGGAGCCAGAAAATCATGCTTGGTTGGCTGAACGGTTAGCTCGATTACCTTTCCCAACTTATGTAGTGCCTGGTAATCATGATGTACCGACATTGCAAGCCGATCACACGTCGATTGGTTTAGCAGAGTTCCCCAGCTACTATCGCAAGTTTGGCTACAGCGATCCCCAACAACTTTACTATCACTGCGAAATTATGCCGGGGGTGCGGTTGATCGGGTTGAATTCTAATCAATTTGATGCGGATGAACGACAAATCGGGCGGCTAGATGCAAATCAACTCGCTTGGCTAGAAAAAGTTTTGGCAACAATCACCCCTGATGAGTTAGTGCTGGTGATGGTGCATCACAACATTGTGGAGCATTTGCCAAACCAGTCAAACCATGTTTTGGGGCGGCGTTACATGCTAGACAATGCACCTGAACTGTTATCGATGTTGCAAGCGGCGGGGGTGCAGTTGGTATTTACAGGGCACTTGCATGTGCAGGATATTGCCCGTGATCATGATGTTTATGACATTACAACTGGCTCTCTAGTCAGCTATCCTCACCCTTACCGAGTGCTGCAATTGCGCACCGATCGCTGGGGGCAGCGTTGGTTGCAGGTTGAGTCTCATCGGGTGGAGGCGGTGCCTGACTGGCCTGAGTTGCAAGATGTGTCGAGACAGTGGATGGGCGATCGCAGCTATCCGTTTATGATGCGGCTGTTGACTCACTCACCCCTCAATCTATCACCCGCCGAAGCCGAGCAGTTAGCCCCCAGTCTCCGCTACTTTTGGGCGCATATTGCTGATGGCGATACGCTGTTTGACTTCTCTCATCTCCCCAACCCAACTCGCCACTACTTCGAGAGTTTTGGGGCCAGAGACAGCCAAGGCCATGCCTCTCTGATCGACAATCACACTACCTTGCTACTCCACAACCCTCATACCAGCCATAAATCCACACGCTCAAACTCAAATTAGAAGCCTTGAGGATGAGTTAGCGATCGCGGTAGAGGTTGCTTTTGAATAATTGCTGTGTAAGCTGCTGCTAACTGTTGAGCGATCGCCTCCCAGGAATAATGAGACTGGGCAAATCGACGACCATTGTCTCCCAGTTGTTGTCGTAACTCTGGTGACTGAAGTAGTTGTGCGATCGCGGCTGATAAAGGCTCGACCTCACCTTCGACCACTAAACCTGCCTGAGCTGCTGCAATATCTGGAGCAATCTGGACTCCTGGTGTCACGACCACAGGTAACCCAACCGCCATCGCCTCTGCCACTGCCACACCAAAGTTTTCTGAGAAGGAAGGCAGCACAAAAATATCAGAGCCTTGTAAGAGTATCTCTTTATCTAAACCTCCAACAAAGCCAGGTAAAGAGGTGCGATGAGTTAGCTGGAGAGAATTAATTAATTGCTTGAGAGATTCAAGATATTCCAGATCACCAGAACCAGCTAGGACTATGTGAAAGTCTCTGTGACTTGATAGTTGAGCAAGAGCTTGAAGTAATAGCTCTGGACGTTTCTTATAATGGAGGCGTGAGAGAAAAACAACAATTGGTGTGTTTAACGCAATACCATATAGGTTGCGTAACTTTTCTTTCGCATCTAATCGCTCTTGAGGTTGATTAACACCAACTGGAACAGTAAAGACAGGGGTTTGAATCCCAAAGTTACGGATATCTTGAGCCTCATCTAGAGAAGAGGACTGAATTGCACTAGCTCGGTCTAGATTATGTCGCTCAACTAAAAAGGTATAAACCTGTTTTTTGAAGCGGCTTTGAGCTAGTGCCCAAGGGGAAAGTTGCCCTGTGGGATGAGCAATATAAGGAACTTTTTGCCATCTAGCGATAATGCGGGCAGAAGTAGACGCATAAGAGAATAGATAACGGGTTTCTATAAGGTCGTAGTCTTTGACATGCTGCCAAAGCCATTGAGTCAAGCCCATAGAGAAAAGAAATGCTTTATCTCTATTTAATGTGAATCCTTTGTTTGGGAGAGAGAGCCGTGAAAAGAACCAGGTAGGGACACCTTCATAGTCAACTTGTTGATTTAATGGCACATCTAGCAATTGCTCTGAACCATTATCATTTGTTGTCGCAATTTGAGAATCAAAACCTAAGGCCCGGAGAGATTTTACTGTTTGCAACACTGCATGGCTAGGGCCACCACGAATAGCAGACACAGACGGAATGACATGAAGAGTTTTCACTACGGTGTTCCTTGAAAGTAGGAATCTACTAATTGAGTGAGGTTGTGCTTAAATCGTTCAAGCCCATAAATATCAATTACCTTCTGCCGCAATGCTAATGGCTGGTACATAATCGGATGGTCATAAGTTCGATTCAGAATCCGAACAATAGTCTGAGCGATCGCATCTATATCATAAGGATTTACCAAGGCGCCTAAATCACCATTACACAAGGCATCTACAGCCCCATCTTGATCACCACCTAAAGTAGGTTTGCCGCAAGCTAAAGCCTCTAGATAAACAATGCCAAACCCTTCACTCTTACCAGCCATAGCGAAAACATCGCAAAGATTATAGTAATCATTAAGATCCTGATCAGGAATGAAGCCAGCTAAGGTAACACTCCTTTTGAGATCTAGTTGATCAATTAACTGTTCAATGCGAGGGCGATCGCTACCTTTTCCTACTAATATGTAGTGCACATCAGGAATCTGAGCACGAATCTCTGGCAAAGCACGAAGGATAGGATCATAACCTTTGTAAGGTTTACGACTATCCAATCTAGATACCGTTAAAATTATGGGTTGACTTGCAGCAAGGCTAAATCGCTTTAGTAAGTTCTGAGGTTTAGAAGTGATAGAAAAACGGCTAGTGTCGAATGTCACTGGTAATAGTGAGATTTTGCTTGGGTCTAAATCTTGCTCTTGAATTAACCGACAACGTGTATAGTCACTAATCGAGATAATGCATTCGGAAGCTTTTAGTGCTGTCCGCTTTAAAGGATTTTTAATATTCCAAGCATCCACACCATAAACTAATATCCAATAAGGAATACCTGTTAAACGATTTAGCCAGTAAGCGACGGGAGCAAAGTTAAGGTGACCACAGATAATTAACTGTGGTCGTTGCTTTAATGCGCTTATGGCAATCCCCAAGGCAAAATACAGAGTTCTTAGCCAATTGAGTTGATTGCCATATAGGACAAAGGAAACAGGATGCTGCTGCCAATCTTGAGTAGGGCAGGAGCGGTCTAACTTGTTGTGAACGGTAATGTTTAGCCTAGGAAAAGCTTTTGTTAAAGTTTGCAGCAGATCGCCTAGATATACTTGAATGCCACCTTTGAACTCAAACAGATTTGGAAACCAGAGATGTAGTAAATTTGGTTCTGAAGATTGAGACATAAGTAGCTCAGATGAAGGTGCTTGAATATCTAAAAATCGTGCAGAAGCGATCGCACTTGGCTGGCTAAGCGCTGACGATATAATTTCCAAGTGAATTGCTCAGCTTTGTGGCGAGCGGCTTTACCCATCTCAGCTAGCTCTTGAGGATGACGGTAACACCACTCTAGTTTTTCCTGTAATGCTTCCACATTTCGTATGGGGATAATAAAACCTTCAACGCCATCGGTGAAGATATCAGGGCCACCGGTGTTAGGAGTAGTGATCACAGGGATGCCACAGGCCATCGCTTCTAGAAGAACTAGCCCGAAGCCTTCGACTAGGGAAGGAAACACTAGGACATTAGCGGAACTATAGTAATGGTTTAGCGATGTATGAGGTACAGAAGGAACATGACGGAAAGTACCCTCATGCTGTGTTAGCCAACCTGCCGGAAACCCATTGACACCTACCAATAACAACTCTGCATCGGGCAAGGTTAATGTCTGCCAAGCTCGTAGAAGGTAGTGAACACCTTTCCGCGGCTCCACTCGGCCCACAAATAATGCTCGAAATTTGGAATCTGGTTTTAGTTGAGGCTGAAAATATTCAATTGGGGCGCCATAGGGAATAACACTAATCCGCTCTGACGGAATGCCGATATCGAGCAGCGATCGCTTGGTGATTGAGGAAGCAACAAAG
>CBIHQL010000339.1:0-5197 GCA_966211855.1 uncultured bacterium | reverse complement strand
ACGGGGGCCTAGCTCAGGAGAGGCCGAAGCCGCTAGTGGTTGATTAGACCTAGCTTCAGCCTTACGTGTGTCTGGTGTAGACAAGCCAAAAACACGGAGCAGCAGCAAAACCGTGATCAGGAGGATGCCGTTCGCTGCTAAAGAGCAGACGGCCCAAGCAGGAACAGTCTTCAAGGTGCGAGTAGGCACTGATCCAGACTCAACATCAATTCGATCAGATTCAGATTGTAGTCGCAATCGTCTTCTGGAGACTGTAACTTGGCAATTACTCGTTGGTAAAGCTCAGACCTGCTGCAAACTCTTTACCATAACCTTCTTCCCCATGCTCGTTGATATCTAAGCCTTGATCTTCGACCAGAGGCTTGACTCGCAGCGACATCACCAAGCTCAAGCCTTTGAGAATGATGAAGGTACCAACAGCCGCAAACAAATAGGTTGCGATGATACTGATAATTTGGACAATGACTTGGTTGAAATTGCCATCGACCACACCCAGATTGATGATGTTGCCAGCCGCGTCTTTCAGCGGGTTGACTGCTTTGGTAGCAAAGATACCAGTCAAAACTGCGCCAACCGTACCACCCACGCCATGAATTGAGTAAGTGTCGAGGGAGTCATCAAACTGGAGCTTAACTCTTAGGCTGACGGCAAAGAAACAAATTACAGAAGTAATTGACCCAATCAACAAGGCGCTCAGTGGTGTGACAAAGCCAGCAGCGGGGGTAATACCGACCAAACCTGCAAGAAAACCACTCGCAATGCCGATCGCAGTCGGTTTTTGACGCAAGTTCCATTCCAGCACGATCCAAGTGAGGCCACCTGCAGCGGTTGAGACTGCGGTAGCAACAAAGGCAACCGTCGCGAGAGAGCCAGCACTTAAAGCACTCCCAGCGTTAAACCCAAACCAACCAAACCACAGCAAACCAATGCCGAGTAAAACGTAAGGAACGTTGTGAGGAGCAGCAGGTTGCGTTGGATAGGTTTTACGCGAACCTACCAGCAGCACTGCAACTACTGCAGAAACGCCAGAGCTGATGTGAACCACGTTACCGCCTGCAAAGTCTAGGGCACCGATGGCAGCGAGCCAGCCTTTCCCCCAAACCCAGTGCGCTAGGGGTGAGTAAATAAAGGTAGACCACAGGATCACAAACCAAAAGTAAGCTTTGAAGCTCATCCGCTCAACGATCGCCCCCGAAATCAGCGCCGGGGTGATGATGGCAAACATCATCTGGTAGATCATGAACACTTGGTGCGGAATCGTGGCAGCATAGCCAATCGGATCAGGTTGGTCAGCTGCTACCCCGTTTAAAAATACCCAATTAAGGTCACCGATAAATTTCTCAATGCCCCCAGCAAACCCAGTGCTATCAACACCATTGATGGAGAAGGCGAGACTGTAGCCCCACAACACCCAAGTCACTCCAATCACAGCCATGAGGATTAAGCTCATCATCATGGTGTTGAGAACGTTGCGCGATCGCACCAACCCGCCATAGAAAAATGCCAACCCTGGTGTCATCAACAACACAAGAGCGGCACAAATGAGCATAAACGCCGTATCTCCCGGATTAATAGGATTAGCGGCTGCGTCTTGAGCAAACGCACTGTTCGTCAGAGGGCCAGCTAACAGCCCGAGAGCGATCGCTCCAATAGTTAAACCCTTCCTGATCACGTAATTAGAGCCTTTGATTCTAAGAGAAGTGAATCTGATTGCACCAATTATTAAGGGGATGATTCTGTATCGAGGAATACAGTATTCATAAAATTGGGGATCAACATAACAACGACTTGTCTGCGTCATTGATTTGACACTATAAATGCTGAAAACAAAAAACTGCCAGAACCTCAAGCCCTAGCAGTTATTGGAATTAGCGTGGAATTAGAAGTCCAGCATGAACTTTAACAAGTGACCTCAGAGAGAAGCTGAAGTGCTACTAGCGAATTGAGCTGCTAGGCACACCACCCGCTTCCTTGAGGAACCCGCTGTAAGCTTCCATACCGTGTTCGCCAATATCTAAGCCCTTGACTTCTTCTTCTGCAGACACTCGAATGCCGAGGGTGGCTTTCAAGACAACCCAGAAGATTCCAGAGAGGACAACGGTCGCGAGACCAACGGTGGCAACCCCAACGATCTGAATCCAGAGCTGACCGATGCCACCACCCATGAACAATCCTGCGGCAGGACCAGCAGTGTAGAGCACGTCTTGACCGACTTTTACATTGGGGCCAACCGCAAATAAACCAACCGCGAGCGTGCCCCAAACGCCATTGATCAGGTGAACGGAAACCGCACCGACAGGGTCGTCAATTTTGATGCGATCGAAGAAGAGAACAGCAAATACGACCGCAATACCACCGATGGTACCGATAATAGCCGCCGCCCAGAGAGGAACAAAAGCACAGGCAGCAGTGACTGCAACTAGACCAGCAAGTACACCGTTGATGACCATCGACAGGTCAGGTTTGCCAAGAATCACCCATGCGGTCAAGGTAGCAGCTACCGCACCGAATGCTGCTGCTGTATTGGTGGTCATGGCAATGTGAGCAACTGTCCAGTTGAGGCTCATGGTCGAACCGGGGTTAAAGCCAAACCAACCTAACCAGAGGATCAAGCAGCCCAAAGTTGCGATCGCCATGTTGTGACCGGGGATGGCGTTGGGGCTACCATCTTCGTTGTACTTGCCGATCCGGGGGCCAAGAATTGCTGCACCCATGAGAGCTGCCCAGCCACCCACAGAGTGAACTGCGGTGCAACCTGCAAAGTCAAAGAACCCTGCCTTTGCTAACCAGCCGCCACCCCAAACCCAGTGACCTGTTATGGGGTAAGCGATACCTACCAGCAAGAGACTAAAAATTAAGAAGTCTACAAACTTAATCCGCTCGGCTACTGCTCCAGACACAATCGTGGCGGCGGTGCCAGCAAAGGCGAGTTGGAAGAAGAATTTTGCCATCAGGGGAATGCCCGCCCAGTTCAAAGCGCCATAAGCACCCTGATAGGCATCGGCGATCGCTGGGCTGTTGTCAGCTCCCGACAAGAAGAAGAGACCTTCGGTACCAATGAAGCCATTTCCATTACCGAACATCAAGCCAAAACCGATCGCCCAAAAAGCAATGGTTGAGAGGGCAAATACGATCAGGTTCTTTGCCAAGACGTTTACGGCATTTTTCTGGCGGCAGAATCCGGTTTCTAACATACCGAAGCCAGCATTCATGAAAAACACCAGCATCGCCGCAACCATGACCCACATGGTGTCTAGGCCGACTTTAAGTTCAGCAACGCTTTGCTCAACGGTAGGAGTGCTTTGAGCACCAGCAGCATAGCCCCAACCGAGGACAATTAAGAGGGCAAGAGGAATACAAGCTTGCCAACTAGGAGAGAGTTTCTTGGCATACCAGTCTAGGGAAAGCCACTTAGTTGCTGCCTTGGGCAGTTGCGATCGCCGTCTCATAGCCGATTGATTTTTGAGTATTCGTTTGGACATCGTCACTGGAAATTCCTCGGTGAATGAGTATGCAAATGTTGGGAGAGGCACTTAACGCGCAACCCAAAGCTGGCTGCAGCCCAGCCCTTAGCAAATCGCATAGGCTCAGCCGCAACCTGACTTAAAACAGCGAAGAAAAAGTAAAATCTCGCAGAAGTGAGTAAAAATGATTGCACCAATTCTGCGGCACTGAATTCTGTATCGGTCTATACATTTCGTCACTCATTCGGGTGGCTAATGAAGAAATGCCATATTTACCTACCTAAAAATACAATTGACAAAGCAAAAGCTTGGTAGTACATTTGTATTTATCAGTTACCTCATCACTCCTTCAGGAGCTAGCCCCCAAGACCTCCGGGGGCTATTTATTTGGTAAGGAGTCTCATGCGATAGAATGGTCTGTGAATTGTAAGCACGCTAAATAATTAACCTTCAATGACGTCTTCCCCTGGCAAGCAGACGTTGCCTCAAAATTGGCAGGAAGTTCTAGCTCCCCACGGCATGGGTTATCGCATTAAGCTACTGGCTCAACTGCTGAGTCGTCGGTTTCAAGAGCGGCTCGAGCCGTTTGGGTTAACGCCATTTCATTGGGTGGTGCTGTGTTGCTTATGGGAAGAAGATGGTTTAGCAACATCTAGTATTGGCGATAAGCTGCAACAGGTGGGGGGAACCTTAACAGGTGTGCTCGATCGCATGGAAGAACGCAGTTTGATTCGCCGTGAGCGAGATTGTCGCGATCGCCGGGTCTGGCGAATTTGGCTCACTGAAGCGGGTAGAGAACTTCAAGAGGTTTTGCCACCGATCGCGATGGAAGTGCGAGATGAAGCACTTGTAGGTATTGCCCCTGCCGATCGTCAACGTTTATCAGATTTGCTCAATCAAATGATTCTCAATATTTCCTAGGGCCGTGACCGTGAGGGGAATGGCGAGCAGGATGAGGGTTCACTCCTTTGGGGGAGTCAGAAGGAGGAAGCAGAGCTAGGGTAGTAGTTCTGATAATCGATAAGGTATTCCTGAAGTGGGTACTCCCTCAGTTAAGCTTCGTTACAATAAAACTTAGAGTTCTAAATTTATAGCTTCTAACATTACGGGCTCTAGGTAAAAATTTAGAAAAAATACTACGTACCCTTAATAAACGCTTGCTTACTAATCTCGCTCTTTAACTCAAGCTCGTCACTGGTACCTGGACGCAATCGGAGACAACTCTTATGAAACACTCACAATCAAACACACTTAACGGTCACAAACTCAAACCCATTGAGAACATTCATGACCTTGAGGAATTGGAGTTAGAAGAAGGGATATCTAGCCAACCCACAACCACTAGGGTGACCTCACCAGCGCCGGTTACTCCTGTTAGCCCAGAACCTACGACTGAAGACCAAACTGCGGATGTACAACCTCCCCAGCCACAGTCTCCTCGAAAACGCAATCTTGGACTTTGGGCGGCTCTGTTAGGAGTAGGAGCGATCGCCGCGAGTGGATTTGGGTACAGATGGTGGCAATACGCTTCAACTCATGAGTCTACAGACAACGCGACGGTGACTGGTAATATTCATCAGGTCAGCACCCGGATTCCAGGGACAGTGGTTGCAGTGCCCGTAGCAGACAACCAGCATATGAATCGTGGTCAATTGCTCGTAGAGCTTGATCCTCGTGACTACCAAGTGAAAGTGCAGCAAGCCCAAGCCGCGTTAGAAGCGGCACAACGGCAA
>CBIHQL010000338.1:0-5229 GCA_966211855.1 uncultured bacterium | reverse complement strand
AAACCCGCTAAAAACGTCACACATACGGGGACGATCGCTGCTCCTAGGCTCGCTCGATTCAACTTCGGACGAGTGCCCCAATATTCTCCAATTGTAATTCCTAGCAAAATCTGGCCTAACAACGTCAACAGTGACGGAAAGTGAAAATTGGTGCCGCTCATCAAGGGTAGAGATTTGACGAGAGGATTAAATCCAATACCCACGGCGATCGCGCAGATAAAAGCTGCGACCGGAACTTTATAGCGATCGCCCAATCGCGCTGCAAATACGGTGGTTAACAGCACCAAACTCAATAGACTCAAGAATTGCCAGCTAAAACTGTCACTTTCGAGTTCAAAAGAGGCCCAAACGTTAGCATGAGCCGCTGAGACTGGAATTGGCGCGAAGAGTGGTACGACTAAAATAATGGTTGTAAACCGCAGCAGTTGTACCAAAGAAACCAGAGCCGTATTCCGACCATAATCTGCGGCTAAGCTCGCCATCACCCCAATGTTGCCGGGAACCGTCGCCAACCACGCAGTGAGCAGATCGGTTGATTCTAAGTGGTAATAAAGATACCCAATCACTGTCCCAAAAAACACCAAACACAGAGCCAAGAAACCAAACGCAGGCAGTGAGCTTGATAATTCTGTGAAATGGCTACTTTGAACTGTGAATCCAATTGTTAAACCGATCAGAATTTGTCCAGCTTTTCGAGCATTGCGATTCGGTTTGGCTTGGTGATACCAGTGAGTTCGATAGAGACTAAAAGCGATCGCACCACCGACGATTCCACCTAAAATCCAAGCACCTCCCTTCACACCTAACATTGCCAAACCCCAACCGCTGACCATGGCAATTGAGATTTCGATCGCGAGCAGCCCAGCAATCGTCGGGTTAGGGAGTTGAGATTTTAGCTTGAGCCATCGATCTGCAATCACAGAATTTCTCTAGCAACTATTCGACAATCACTGTACTTAACGAGTCGAGGGGAATCGTAAACACATAGTAGACGACTCCTAGTCCCAACAACAGGATCGTCAAGCTAGAAAGCAGCACCCAACGATCGGGTGGTTGGTACGTATCTTCTTCAATGTCATCGCGCACTGCAAAATAATGTTGGGTGGCAAGAAATACAGTGAGTAGCCCAACTACCGAAAAGGCTAATCCTAGTTTCCAGCCATTTCCAGGCGGTTGAGGGGCGAGTGGTGGACGCAAAATCCGTAACCGCACAATTAATACACCAAACCCCATCAGAGCGATCGCACTCCGTACCCAAGAAAGATAGGTTCGCTCATTCGCTAAGTGATCTCGCACTCGATTAGGATTCCGTTTCGGTGCGCTTTCGGTTATAACTTCTGATTCAGGTTTCAAGAAGATCTGCACAGGTTGTTCTAGTTTTATGCAATGAATAAGTGAGTGATATTTGCTCTGAATAACATTCTAAATTTTAAGAGCTGAAATCATTGTAGCTTTAGAGGCTTAAAATAGGAGTCAAAAATTATATATCTTTTGGTATAAAGCCATGTGTTTTTAGGTGCCAAAAAACTATTCCCAGTATATCAAGCTAGATGACTAGGAATAGTTTTTTGACAGACTTTGGAAATGCTAAATAACAGCCTATAGATGGGTGTTAATCAACAGGAGCATTTCTTAAGCCTGAGTTCAAAGCTTCTTGTAAGTTGTTAGGAATTAACCATTGGCTGTCGGCTGAAGTTAACAATTGAGCTGCCGGAACATTAAATTCAATTTCTTCTGTGTCAGGATTCGTCCTTGCGACTAACTGGGTACCATCAACAATTTTGACTGCAACAGGTTCTTGAATCGTTCCTTCAGTTGTTGATAAGCCACCACCTTGTTGTTCACTTGGTACATAAACTCCATCGCAATCCCAATCATCATCAGTTTCTTCGCCATTGGACAACAGGTAAAGGTCGGGGTGGGCTGCTAAGTTAGGCTGTTTTAGCTTGTGACCATAAACTAACAGCGTTTTTCCCGTCTCATTTCGGCAAATGCCCCCATTTTTCGTAGTTTCTAAAATGTACTTTTGCAGTTTCAAGTCACCAACTTTGCGAGCGATCGCCTCAGCAGAATTATTCTGTCCAGCACTACCATTGAGTAAATCATCTAAGGCTTGAGTGACCTCAAGGTAGTCAGGGTTTTGATTTAACGGTGGACGATGTGCATCAGCCCAAGCAGGAGCAGCGATCGCTAAATTGAAACATGCTAATAGTACAACTAAGGCAATCTTGAGTAATTTCATCATTGAACTTCCTTGTTTGATTTGAAGTTTGCTGGTTGATTTTGCTAACTCTAAAGGTGCATTTTTAGATCTCTGGGAGGCATCGTTTACTGAATACCACGCAGCAATTGGTAACTCTCGCTGTCCCACAAAATCCAAATACCTAAACCCATTAAGAAAAACGGTACAATTGCATGACCATAACGGGTGCAAAACTTGGCAATAAGAGGATGACGGGTTAGTTGGTAGGCAATTACACACCAGATACCAACCATGATCCAAAAAGTCCCCAAAATGATCCCTAAGGTTGCTAATCGGCTACTAGCAAAGAGGGGGATATAAATACCAATGTTATCGCCGCCATTGGCGACTGTAATAGCTGCCACATAATAAACCTCTGGCGTTAATAGATGCTGTAAAGTAGAAAACCACCGAGATCGGGAAGTTGGTTCTACGTCAATAGCGATCGCCTGCACTTCTGGTTCTTGTTGATGCTGTTGTAGTAAATAATGCAAGCCAATCCCAATGGGAAGAAAGCCGAGTAAACCAATCCAGGGTTGTGGAATGAATATCCCTCCTAAGAAACCAGGCAGGCTAGCAAGAATAAGTACTGTGAAACCAAGATACTGACCTGCAACAATTTGGTGAGGACGAAAGCCCGAATTGACTTGGGCAAACAATAACATCAAGGTCACAATGTCATCAATATTTGTTGCGGCAAAAGCTGTGATCCCCGTTGTTATGGCTTGCGTCCACCCAGTCATAATCTTTATCTCTACCTAGTGTGTGAAGATTTAGCGCTGATCGATTTCGGGTGTACCTGAGGTGGAGGGCGTAAGCGAGGCGAGCGATTTTGGTGCAGGTTCTCCCTCTGGCAAAGTATTTTTGCTAATCATCAAAACAGAGATAATACTGAGCACCAAGGTGAGAACGGCAAGCCCTCGGTGCTCTAGGGTATGGCTATCAATTAAGATCAAGCCTCCTAGCCCAATTAATACAAATGGCACTAAATGACTGCCATAGCGAGTTAACATATCAGCGATCGCTGGGACTTGTGTCAACTGATAGGCCACGTAGCACCAAACACCCACTAGCGTGAAAAACACACTCAAAATGATCAACAAGCTCTCCCAACGGCTGCTTGCAAATAGCGGTACGTAGATGCCAATATTGTCACCACCATTCGCAAAGGTAACTGCCGCCACACTGTAGGTTTGAGGAGATAATAAGCTCCTTAGCCAGCTCGGTTGTTCGGCTTCTGGCTCGACCGCTGTTGTTTCTTCTGTTTCCTCAGAGTCTTGACTGAGCAACCGATTTAAACCAATCGCGATCGGCAAGATTCCTAGTAACCCAATCCACGGACGGGGGATGAACAGACTGCCAAAGAAGCCAGATAAACTCGCAATCACTAAGGCGCTAAAGCCGAGATACTGTCCAGTGACAATGTGGCGACGACGAAAGACCGTATCTACTTGGGAAAAGAACAGCAGCAAGATTAGGATGTCGTCGAGATTGGTGGCGGTAAAGGCGGTGAAGCCTGTAGAGAGACTGGTAAGTAATGAATTCATCGGTAAGACTATTAAGGTTCATCTGAGACTGGCGAAGGGATGACCGCCGGAGTAGGAGGGGCAAACCTTGTGTGGATTTCTTCAATACGCCGTTCCATAGTTCTGACAAGGTGTGGCGATCGCAGCCTTTGCAGCACAAACCAACCACAGGTGACGCAAAGATACATCAAGAAGAGATAGGGGAAGGCGTCATAAGGGGCAGCAGGTACTGGAAAGAGGGTGCTGCCAGGAAGACCCACACTACCTAAGACGGGGATCATCATGAAGCCAATTCCCAAAGCTGAGAACAGGATATGCTGCCAGCGGAGCTTCTGTAGTTTGTATAAGTAAATCGGCGCTGCTATCGACACAAGAATGTAAGCGGTGAGAAACCCATAAGTGCAGATGGCTCCTAAATAACCCATACAGTCAAACAGACGAATGTGGAAGAGAGACATGCAAGCGGGCACCAAAAACATCAATAAGCTACAGATGCTAACCGCAACATGGGGGGTTTTATTTGCAGAATGTGCTTCACCTAGAGAGGCGTGAAAGAGACCATGACGAGCCATTGTAAAGGCAACTCGAGCCGCAGGGTTAATACTGCCCAACACACAAGTAAAGAAGCTAAACAAAGCACTAATGGCAATGAGTTGCCCCAAAAATGGCATACCTACTTGCTGAGACAAAAATCCCAAAGGCTCTTCGGTTGTCGCTAGTGATTGCGTAGTGCCACGAAACGCTAGCACCTCAATGTAAGTCATCAGTGTAAAAAATAGACCCGCCAAAACCGTACTGCCTAAGACAGATTTAGGAATGGTTCGTAAAGGATGTCTGGCTTCATCTCCTAAGGAAGTCGCACTTTCAAACCCAGAGAAGCCAAATACGACTAGAACTAATCCCATTGCCACATTGCCGGGAGTTGTCTGATGCAAGGTTAACTGCGTGAAGTCTAGGGCAAACTCATGATGGGCCCAAATAACGATCCCCAACAGCAGAATTAGACCAACGGAGATTCCTTCCAGCCATAGCATCGCGATCGCTGAGAGTTTAATATCTCGGTAGGCGGCATACCAAGCAATCCCAGCTCCGATCGCGAGTAGCGTAATACTTGAGGGATGGATGCCGACGTGCCCCAAAATCATCGTGCTAAAGTTGGCAAATCCACATAATACAGACATGCCAGTAAATAGGTATGCAAGCACTAAGCTCCAACCACAAATGACTCCCGCTGTTGGCCCCAACCCCTTCGCAATATAGGAGTAGAGTGAACCGGGAGAGGCTGAGCGACTGGCAAACTGATTGATGTTAAGGCTGACAAACACCAACCCCAACATGCCGAGCAAAAAGCTGAGCCAGGTTCCGTTACCTGCCATTGCAACGACTAGACCCAGGTTAGAAGCAGGAATGGTAGTCGGTGCGATCACAGCAATTGATTGGGCCAGTACCTCTCCAAAAGAG
>CBIHQL010000337.1:0-5231 GCA_966211855.1 uncultured bacterium | reverse complement strand
AGGTTGCCGCATCAGCAGAACTGGGAACTCTCCCGCAGCATCAGGCCAGTAAACATCTGCATCTAACCGCACGCGATCGCGGGTCAGCATCGAGATTGTTTCCTTGGGACGCACCGATACCATAAATACTCAGTAATCAAGAATAGAGACTCACAGGAATTTTCGCACTCCTTTACCTCCAACTTCATGCCTCATTTTGTCTCGATCCGGTTTCCTAGCTGCCCATGATGCTAATCGTTGCAAGATGCCACATCCAGCCCATTGAGCCCTAGACCTCCTGCATGGATACTTTGCGGCCCCCTCCTGTATAGCGCTCAACAGCAATACAAGCAGCCATTCTTAGCCAAGCCTTACGGTTATCAGAATTTTCTCGGAGATTGGTATCATAAATTTCAAATGATTAGAAATTTTCCGCATTTATACGCAAAAAATTTCAGCACTCTTCTCCGGAAGTTCCTTGCCGAGGCTGTGTATCTGTCACTAGTATCAGTAACTAGAATTGTCAAAAATCGGAATTATCAAAATCGCGATCGCCACTGCGCCTGATTTCAAGGTGAAGTTAGTTAAGCTCATCACTTTGCGAATCCCTCTGAATGCAGGTGTAGGGATTACATCATTCACGGCATTCTAGGTCTAGTCAAAACTGCTGAAGAGACTGGCTATATCAATGCTAAAGTTTCAGGCTCGATTCTAGAAGTTGCTGTAAATTCTATTGGTCATTACATTTTCACAGCCCACAAACTCATGATTACTTGTCCTAACTGTGCCCACGTCAACCCCGATGGGACTACGCAGTGCGAGGCCTGTTATACGCCTCTCCCAGAGACAGCAGTCTGTCCTAACTGCAATGCAACTGTCTCGGCTTCGGCTGAATATTGTGGGCAGTGTGGCTACGCTTTGCAAGGTGTCAACATTTCTCCAGCCAATGCGGCACCAACCGTCGTCAAAAGCCCAGTCTCAGCAGCCGTACCCGACGATCTGGAAAATGCTGCCCCGCCCCCTGCGCCAATTCCACCACCCACTCTGTCAACGCCTGAAACAGCCATGCCCCAAATCTCGCCCCCGATGAGCATTGCCAAAACTCAATTACAACAGCAAACCGCTCGACTCTTGCATGTGCAAACCAACACAACCCTAGAACTGCCTGCCATGCTGGATTTGATTCATCTGGGGAAGCCCAATGACCGGATTCCTCCAGATATTGATGTGTCAGGTTTCCCAGACTCAGACATTGTCTCTCGGATTCATGCAGATATTCGTGTTGAGGGGGATGCCTACTATATAGAAGATGTCGGCAGTTCTAATGGCACCTATGTGAATAACCTGCCGTTGCGCCCCGGCGATCGCTATCGGTTGCGGGCAGGCGATCGGATTGCTTTAGGTAAAGGTGATAAAGTCAGCTTTCTTTTCCAGATGTAGTTGTGCCCTGTGGGGGGAAGCCCTAAGCCTGAGATTGCCAGCAGATCGGTTACCCTAGACACAAGCTCTCGCGATCGCCACCCCTGACAATTCAGTTACTTACTGTGGATTGAAGGCCATGTACCAACCCGTCAAACTTTGCTCATATCGGTCTTAAATCGCAGCTTCGGTTGTCGCTGATCGCGCAATCAGGCTGAACGCTTGGCAGCCATACCGGGAATTTGAGGCAGTTCCACTATGCTTGTTTGTCCCCAGTGTCAGTCAGAAAATCCAGATCAAAATAACTTTTGTCAGCAATGTGGGGCATCTTTGACCCAAAAAAGTTGTCCTGAGTGTGGGGCGATGGTTGCATTTGATGCCAAGCAATGTGAGCAATGTGGAGCACCAACCGCCACCATCTGGCAGGCAATTGTCTACAACCCTTCTCCATCAAAAGCCACCAATTTTACAGACATTTCAACGACTTCCACCACCCCAACTTCTGCCCAGCCGTCTCAAGCGATTTGGGGCTATCTAGACAGGCAACAACGTTATCAGCTCCTCGAACCTTGGCCCACCAACTTAGACCCGTCTAGTGAAGTTGCAATTCAAGTTTTAGACCGACAACCGTTTCAGATGTCGCTCCTAGAGACGTGGTTTTATCAAGCCCAAGGTGAAGTTGCCGACTCAGAGGAGTCAATGAGTCAACTCGTGTCAGCTCAAACGCCAGAGCCAGAGAATCCTAAAGTGCTTTGCCTGGTGAACAGTGAGCCTGGACTAGCGATCGAGATTCCCGCAGCCGCCCAACCTTACCTGGCACTACAAGCCGAGTTTTATAACGTTTTACCCGGTATTCATGATGCGTGGCAGCAAGACGAGCAAGCCATCATCCTACTGGAAAATCGGGCTCACTTCCCGCTGCTATTAGATGTCTGGCGAGACGATGACATTCCCTTACTGCAACTTCTCTACTGGCTCCGAGAAATGGTGGATCTGTGGGATGTGTTGCTGGAGTGGGAGTGCAGCCGCAGCTTAATCGAGCTGAGTAATTTAAGAGTTGATGAAGATCAGGTTTTGTGTCTACAGCGTCTGTATAGTGATCCAGACACAAAGCCATCCACCTTACAAGAACTGGGGCAAACCTGGCAAACCTTGTTTGACGAATCTCAGCGCACTCAAATTGCCACGCTTGGTCTGTTTTTGAGTGACTTGCAGAAAGGCAAAATTGCCAATACGGATGAGCTACGCGCCTATTTAGATGCGATCGCCTACGAAGTGCAGACAACCCTCACATCCGATACTATGACTTCTGACCCTTCCCTCTCTCAAGCACCAGAAGCCATCTCTTCTTACTTCCCAATCCCGGCAAGTGAGACCTCTGGATCGGCTACCTCACCCGCTGCAAATTTCTTGGCGACCTCCGAGAGTGGCGATGACAGCAATGGAGATGATGCACCGACTGTGGTGCTACCTATGCAGTTGATCAGTTTAGAAGATGCTGGGCATACCGATGTAGGGCGACAGCGCGATCACAATGAAGATTACTTTGGCATTCACACCGAAATTCACCGAATTGAAGGCCCTCAAGGACGAACGGTACAAGCCAAAGGGCTTTATATTCTCTGCGATGGTATGGGAGGCCACGCCAGCGGTGAAGTGGCTAGTGCTTTAGCAGTCGATACCCTGCGACGCTACTTTCAAACTCACTGGTTAGAAAACACAATTGCTGATCCGGGTGCAGGTGAGCGATCGCAGCCATTACCCAGCGAAGAAGAAATTCGTGAAGCCATTCAACTGGCTAACCGCGCGCTTTACGACATTAACCAGCAAAACGCCCGCTCTGGCAGTGGTCGCATGGGAACTACCTTAGTGATGGCGTTGGTGCATGACACGAATGTGGCGATCGCTCATGTGGGAGACAGCCGCCTTTATCGCCTCAGTCGTCGCCAAGGATTAGAGCAAATCACGGTAGATCATGAGGTAGGGCAGCGTGAAATTCAACGCGGAGTCGAGCCTGATACAGCTTATGCTCGCCCAGATGCCTATCAACTCACCCAAGCGTTAGGCCCACGAGACGAAAATTTTATTAGCCCCGATATTCACTTCTTTGACGTCCACGAAGACACCATCTTGCTGCTGTGCTCCGATGGGTTGTCTGATCACGACCTGTTAGAAAATCATTGGCAAACGCATTTAGAGCCGCTACTTCGTTCTCAAGCGCATTTAGAGCAGGGTGTTATCCAACTGATTGACTTAGCCAATCAATACAATGGGCATGACAACATTACGGCGATCGCGATTCGTTTGCGAGTCAGGCCCAATTTAGCTCAACTGCGTCAATTGCAAAGTCGGCGCTAATTTATAGTTCAATTGCTGGGTCAGAGGCTTCCCTCCTTTAGAATTGATTTCATATTTCTCTTTGTTTTGGCAAGGATTTCCCAATGTGGTTACCTTGACCCTCTTAGACCCCCAAGCACCCATTCCAGCCAAGCGTTGGCGTTTTGAGCGCGAGTCTGTCATTCGGATTGGTCGTTCTCCCGATAATCATGTGGTACTTGACAGCAGTTTGGTCTCCCGGCACCACCTAGAGTTAAGGCGGGCAGACGCGGCTGACTGCAATAGCCCCTGGCAAGTGATCAATCAAGGTAAAAATGGCACCTTTCTCAATGGCATTTTGGTGTCACAGGGGTTGGTACTGGATGGCGCACTGATTCAACTCGCTCAGGGGGGACCCACCTTAAAGTTTCAAGCACAGACAACTACAGTCCAAAATCAAGCACCGCTTCTACAAGGGTGTTTGCACTTGGGCAATTCACCAAACGATTTATTTTGTATTTATTGCGGTCAACCGATCCGCATTGAGCGCACCATTCGACACTATCAAATCTTGCGATCGCTCGGTCAAGGTGGAATGGGCACCACCTATCTAGCCTGGGACACCCATCAAGCGATCGCCCAAGTGACAGGGCAACAACGGCAGCTACTCGCTCCAGTGCGGGTGCTCAAAGAAATGAATGCTGATCTCCGAGAAGTGCCTAAAGCGCAAGAATTGTTTGAGCGCGAGGCTCGCATTCTCAAGAACTTGCATCACCCTGGGATTCCCAAGTTTTTTGATAGCTTCTCAGAAGACGGCAAGAAATACCTGGTCATGGAGCTAATCCACGGTCAAGATCTAGAGCAACGCGTCTATCAGCAGGGGCCAATGAGCTTAAAAGAAGCGTTAAGGTGCATGATTCAAACCTGCGAGGTTTTGGCATATTTGCACTCTCAACAGCCCCCTATCATTCACCGCGACATCAAACCCGCAAACTTAATCATGCGCTACTCTGATCAGCGCATCATCGTTTTAGATTTCGGTGCCGTAAAGGAGATTGGCACTCCTGTAGGGACGCGCATTGGTGCCGAGGGGTATAGTGCCCCCGAACAAGAGGAAGGCCGCCCCGTGACGCAATCTGACTTATTTGCGATCGGTTGCACGTTACTGTTTCTCGTGACAGGCGAAAGCCCCCACAAGTTTTATCAACAAATGGGCACGAGTTATCGCTTAAGAGCTACAAATGTGCCAACAGTACCGCGATCGCTACAGCAGGTCATTGAGCGAGCCACACATCCAGATGTGCAGGAGCGCTACCAAACCGCTAGCGAACTTGCCCAAGCACTGAGCAGCTATTTATAAAAACAAAATTAGGGATAAGCTCAACCCTACCCCTATCAGTCAGAGCAATTGATTAGTCTTCGTCTTCCCAAGCTTCTACTTCAAGTAGATCGCTAACGGGGTCTTGCATCGTAAACTCGTAAGCCTGTAACTCTTGCTTCCAGTACGGCCACTCATC
>CBIHQL010000336.1:0-5235 GCA_966211855.1 uncultured bacterium | reverse complement strand
GTTTGCTTGGGTTTATCAGCAGTTTTCCATTCACACAGACAAGGAGTGTTTTGATAGCTCGCCACGCAATCTACCTGGCCTGCGTAGCCTAAACCTGAGTGAAATACCAAACCTTCTACCAAGCGTACGTCTTGGAGGTTTTGCAGCACTGGCTCCACACTATCCCAGTAGGGTTGTACTGTTTCTGAGCAGGTGACTGGCTCTCCTTCTAAATAACGCTGAATCTGTTTGTGGGTACCCGTGCCCCGACGACTCGCAGCTCCAGAAATGCGGGTTGCTTCTGCTGCCCCCACGCGATCGCGCCATTGAGCTAATGCCTCTCGATGGGCTTGTGGTTTTGTAGCGTTGAGAATCGTCGTCACGCTAGGAATGCGATCGCCTTGGTCATTCACATAATATTGTTGACCGCGAGCGCGCACCGATTTAGCAGTGTACCGAGGCAGAAGCAAAGAATCAGACATATTCAGACATATAAGGTTAAAAGCTAAATGCTAAAACAAGTTCATCATTTTTTAATTCTTTAGCGATCGCTAATGTGCCTTGTGATAGACGGCGGCAGGTTGAAAAACTTATTAGGATGCTTCTCAAATCTATATGGATGGCGCCCCGTATAGAGCGTGGAAATACAGCAAAAAACTTTGCAATAATCACGAGGATTTTAATATGCAACGGATGTTTTCAGCGCTTGGGCAGTGGCTGCGTCAGAGCATGCTCGTTTTGGGTTTGGTTAGCTTACTCAGCTTGTCGGGTCTCGCCATGCCAGCTGCTAGCTATGCAGGCCCCTATCAAGCCAATGATGGTGGTGTCACCAAAATCAACCGTGACAGCATGAACAAGCAATCGGTTGAAGATCGCGAGGCAGCTTACGAAACGATGACCGAAGCCACCCAGAAACCAGATGGATTAGAAGAAGAATACGAGAAGAATTTAGAAGCATACGAAGAACAACAGCCCGGACAAAACATTATTGAAGGGGCAAAAAATTTAATTGATCGGGTTACAGACAAATAATTTCTCACGATCAGGTTTTGAGTTCATAAAGATCTTGCCTTCCTCAAAAGATTCCCCAGCTCAGTTATGATTTCTGGCTGGGGTTTTTGGCGATCGCTGGCTTCTCAATAAACCATGACGATTGGCATATTTACTCCATCCGGATCACCGCTAGACTAACTGTTAAAAATAAAAGCAACTCAGCCTATTTCTCTGCTGCTCAGGGTTGGCTGCACATTCTTCCCTCCCTTTAAACTTGTATGAATCTTTTGCGTCGGCTTCAGACCCTCGACAATCAATTAAAAGCGTTGATTGCTACGGCTTTTGTCATGGTTTTGTGGTTGGTGTATGCCGTAACAGCGATTCAACCCAGCGATGCTGAGATTCCCTATGGCAGTTCATCTGGACGAGTTGATCAAATTACGCTCGCAGCGATTCCACCGAGCCAGATGCGATCGGGAAGCAACCCCATTTTCGGGCAACCCAATGCTGTGACCGCTCCCTCGCCAGCCCCAACCGTTTCTCCTGCACCTGTTGACCCTGAGGCGATTCCAGTCCCTCAACCCGCAACACCTCGGGTTCAGCCTCCGGTGCCTCCGGTACAACCTGCCGTGTCTGGCTACCAACCGCGTGAGATTGTTGCCTTAGCCGATACCACCAATTACGGCGATCGCTTTGTGCAAGATGTGTATGGTCGGCCCGCGGTCAATCAACCAATTATTGTGCTGCATGAAACGGTCAGTTCAGCCTCCAGTGCAATCTCGTTTTTTCAGACGCCCCACCCCCGTGAAGATGACCAAGCCAGCTACCACGCCTTGATTACACAAGATGGCACGATTGTTTATGTGGTGCCGCCCGATAAACGAGCCTTTGGAGCCGGAAACTCAGTCTTTAATGGCCCCAATGGCCCAGAGGCAGTCAAAACTCACCCTAAGTTTCCGCCTTCGGTCAATAATTTTGCTTATCATATCTCTTTAGAAACGCCACCCGATGGTCGGAATAACGCCAACGCTCACAGCGGCTACACCGAAGCGCAATATCGATCGCTGAGTTGGTTGGTAGCGAAATCCAACATACCCGAATCGCGGATCACCACTCACAAAGCGGTCGATCGCTCTAGTTCTCGCAAAGACCCCCGCAGTTTTGATGGTCAACGGTTTTTGCGCTTGTTGCGTAGCGATCGCCAACCGCCACTCCAATTAGAACCTCGCCAAGGCTAACAACTAATCAAGTCAGTACCCAGCCGAGATTGCTTGAGTTTGCGAATGGCATTGCGAGCTTTACGGTAGTTGACTTGATCACCGCGATCGCCAAAGATCTTAGCGGCTTTTTGCAAATCGGCGATCGCACCTTGTTTGTCGCCCAGTTTGGTACGAGCCAGACCCCGATAGAAATAAGCAGTGGCGTCTTCGGGTTGTAGCCAAATAGCATGACTATAATCTTCGATCGCGCCCAGTTTATTACCAATTCGGGTGCGAGCTAACCCACGATGAAAGTAAGTGGTCGCGTCTTCTGGATGGAGTTTGAGGGCTTGGCTATAGTCTTCGATCGCCCCAAGTTTGTCACCGAGTTCAGCGCGAATATAGCCGCGATTGCAATAAGCAACGGCACTATCAGGGTTGTATTGAATCGCTTGGTCAAAGTCAGCGATCGCGGGGGTGCGTTCTCCTAAGTCATACCGAGCCACCCCCCGATTGTTGTAAGCCACATCATTGTGGGAGTCGATGTCTAAAACCTGGCTATAGTCGGCGATCGCTCCAGTTTTGTCGCCAATTTCGTAGCGAGTTGCGCCTCGGTTAAAGTAAGCGGTGGCATCTTCGTGGTCAAGGGTGGGTTGATCAAAACGATCGATCAACCCTTGTATGACATGAGGGTCACTCGTCCGTAAACCTAGTTCCAAATCTGGAAAAACGGTATTGCTAACAGGTAGATTAGGCACTTTCAAAACAGCCAAGCTGCGATCGCAAACCACAAAGTTTTCTTCGGTGCCCAACACTTTGAACTTAAATTGCTGAGGAAATTCTCGCTTGAGTTCGGTGAGTTGTCGTAGGGTGTCGTGCAACCAGTTTTTCTCACAGGTGGCAAGGGGCGA
Organism: uncultured bacterium; assembly: GCA_966211855.1. Lineage (GTDB taxonomy): Bacteria > Cyanobacteriota > Cyanobacteriia > FACHB-46 > FACHB-46 > CBIHQL01. The sequence goes on along the minus strand of CBIHQL010000336.1, from coordinate 2,153 downwards.
TCGCGGGCTCACGTAGCGCGGGGCATAGCTTTGGTGAGTTGCACCCAGATGCCCCCAACCGATCGCGACTCGACCTCCCCGATTTAGAAAGGCCCGAAATTCTTGGAGCAAAGTTGCGTCTAACCCAAACGGATCAGGCCACGGCCACACAACAATCAGTTGGCTTTGAGCTTGAGCGAGTAACTCTTGCAGAAAAGCTCGGCTGCCCGGAAACGATTCTGGGCGATCGCGACGCTGCGGCTGGGGTTGGAGGGCAAACACAAACTCGTAAGGTGTTACAGATGCCGGGGTAGGGCACTGTGGCTGGAGCGTCTCTAAATGTTGTTGGACAACCGCCTCAACTGCACTGCGAACATCGGTAACCCGGCTGTCAACGCTCTCAACCCGATTTGCCAAATGTTGCAACTGAGTTTGGAGGGCACTGTTATCTAACAGCTGGGGCAGACGATAGACCCAATCACGCAAGGCTTTTTGTTGTTGCTGTAAATCTTGTGTGCTTTGCTCAACGACACTGACTTGTTGCCGCAATGTCGCGACATCAGCGCTGAGATTGGTTTGGGCGGCTTGCAGATCGTTAATTTGAGGCAAGGTGGGCAGTTGAGCGAGGCGTTGTTCGAGGGTGGCTACGCTTTGGCGTAAATCAGCCAACAATGCTGCATCACCAGAGCCAACAACTTGTTTCTGTAGCGTGGCAAGTTGCTTCTTAAATACGGTCATTGCTAAGCGAGCAGGGGCGATCGCTTGCTCTAAGACATAGTGTTCTTGGTTAAGATTTTCAACTCGGACTAATAACTGGGCAAACTCACGGCGAGGCACCAACCCAGCCATGATGCGAATCAATGAATCGACATCTTGCTTGAGGGAACTGGCATCAAACGGAGTGGGTAATTGGTTAATACGGCGGTTCAAGTGACTAATCTGTTCTTGTAGCGCCTTCAGTTGCAGGGTGGGTTCATCGCTGAGCCGTCTGACCTCGGTTTGCAGCCGCGCGACTTCTGTTTGCAATTGGTTGACGGCAGCCGTGGCGCTATCTAAGCGATCGCTCGTTACCAGTTGAGGTAAATAAACCGCGAGTTTTTCAAAATCGGTTAGTAGTTGCGTGTGTTGGGCACGCATCTGCTCGAAGTCTTGCCGTAGGTTGGGCACATCTGATTGCTGCAAGGGGGCAAGTTGCTGCTCAATTTCGTGGTGCAGATGTCTCAAATCTTGGGTCAGTTGCTGCAAAGACTCTTGTTGTTTTTGCAACACCGCTTGCTGCATTTTGTCTAAATCAGGAAATTGGGGCGCTCCCTGGAGTTGATGCCGCAGCGAGGCTAAGTCTTTTGAGAAGCGATGATCAAATTGATTGAGGGCGATCGCAGTTTTTTGCTCGGTTTGCTCGTCAAAGTGCCGACGATTGAGCAAACCCAGGAGCACCAAGCCAGAAAGGGGAGCCGCTGCCACAAAAAACTGCTGAGAAATAGCAGAGGCAACAACTCCAATTCCTGAACCTGCAAGGAGGAGATATTCGGCAGTCTCACGCCAAGGACGATGATTCACAGCGGTTTCCGATGGCTTATATAGGAGTCAGAACCGGGATGCCTCAAGTACTCAGGTTGCTGTGATGTAGATGCTACCTTTGCCCTGAATAGCCCCTTATTTTGTTCTTCCCGAAAAGGTAAGTTAATCAGGAATCTTCTTACTCCCTGCTGGGTTCTCCCGCGATCGCAGTTTTGCCCAACATAAGTGTACGGAGTGCGCGATCGCCCACCAGCTATCTTAATCAGCGCTCTGTACGGAGACGACTTTTGGTAGTTTCGACCTCTTTAAAGATTTAGTGAACCCTCAAACATTCAAGTCAGTTGTTCAGTTGATTGAGAAAAGCAGAGATTTCCTGAACAAGCCATTCTTTCTCGACGGGTGCTAGGCCAGAGCCAAACTCATGGACGATCGCTCCTTCGACAAGGCCGCAGGTAATCACGGGTTGATCATTCACTTTCACACCGTTATCTACCAGCTTAATCTCGCTCAGATTTTGGGTTTGCCCGATCACTTGACGATATTGCCAGCCAAATACCTGTTGCTGCAATCGGAAAGATTGGCGATCGAGATGTAAGCGCGTGCGTAGTGCCACATGAGATAGAGCGCCCCATAGCAACCCAGCTCCAGCAATC
>CBIHQL010000335.1:0-5236 GCA_966211855.1 uncultured bacterium | reverse complement strand
CTATTGGGCTTGCTAGGAACGGTCGTCGGTCTGATTCAGTCTTTGCGGTCTATCCGTCTTGGCGATATTGGAACTGCCTCGACTGCCGGAGTCACCACAGGGATTGGGGAAGCGTTGATTAGTACCGCAACGGGTATGATTGTGGCGATCACAGCCTTGGCGTTTTATCGACTGTTTCAAGGGTTTTTATTTAACCAAACCAAAATTTTTCGTAAAGCTGGTAACGATTTAGAACTGCTCTATCGCCAACACTGGTCAGAGACTCAAGGTCGCACTGGGGTTGGTCAGGCTACTAACGTTATGCCAGCCAATGACGACCTCCGCGATCGCCCCAATCTCGCTGATTACTAACTCCTGACTCTCCTCCCTCTTACTTTGCGTCATGAAAATCAACCTCGATGCCCCCGCCGAAGAAGTTCAGATCCAGCTCATTCCGCTCATTGATGTCATTTTCTGCATCTTGACATTCTTTATTTTGGCAGCGCTGCAATTGACCCGTCAGCAAGGGCTAAACGTTGACCTGCCAAGAGCCAACACAGCCGCAACTCAAATGCGAGAAATGTTGGTGGTTAGTATCGATTCGGTGGGACAAACTTACATCGATCAAAATCCCATCAGCGAGTCAGGTCTATATCAACAGTTGTTGGGTTATCAGCAAACTAATCCGACTGGGATGATTGTGCTCTATGCACCCAAAACAGCCCTTTACGATGATGTAGTACGAGTGCTGGATTTGTTGCGCTCGGTGGGGGGCGATCGCGTGGCCTTAGCAACCTTGCCCGGTGATCCCAAACAAGGTCAACCCAACAATCCACTCAACCCAAGTTTGCCGGGGGGACAACTACCTGGTGCCGTACCGACCGCTGACCCACTCAATCCGTTAGGGGTTCCTAACAATAATTCTGCTCCCTCTTTTGACCCTAACCAATTCCAACTGGTGCCTAACCCTGGCTCCTCATTACTCACTCCTGAGCCGCAGTTAAATAATTCAGCACCCCGAGCGACTTCCCCCAGTTCACCCCCCAACAATTCCACTCCCTAGCCAGCCCAAAGCGCGATCGCTGAACGGCTTTGAGCAAATTAATGTCTCAGCCTATAATCGGGCTGATCACTTTGATCACTTGCTGGAATTTAACAACAGCCAATCTTGGGCATGGTGCAACGCGACCATTTGATCGTGACCAGCGACCTCACCGTTCTTCTACAAGTCCAACAGTGGTTTGAGCAATTTTGTCTCCAGCACAAACCCAAACTCGCTTGGTCTGACAATCAGCTTTATCGGCTCAGCTTGGCTTTGGCTGAAGGGTTTACGAATGCTGTTCGCCATGCCCATCACGCCTTACCACCAGACACAAAAATAGAAATTGATTTGACACTTTGGGACGATCGTCTCGAAATTCGGATTTGGGATCAAGGCCAACCTTTTGACCCCAACGCCATTGAGGAACCAAAACCTGGAACTCTGCGTGAAGGCGGCTACGGTTGGTTTTTGCTCAGGCGACTGGTTGATCAAGTTATTTATGAGCGATCGCCTGATGGTCGAAATTGCCTAGTAATCGTCAAGCATGGTGCTTAGCTCAGCTTCACCATTTAACTTGGATTTTCCAATTAATTGGGATTTTCAAAAATTCATTCCATTACCTAAAAATATTTTTTCGATAAAGCAACCCTGAGATGAATGGGCCTCGGTTGCAAAGATTAGATTAACCAGCCCTTTAATCACAGGGATACGCAAAGTTTGTTTGTTAAGATTTGTCAGCCGTCTCTCGGCTCTCAGCTTGTCCTAGCTGCATTTTTTGCCCTTTTGCTAGCCAGCATGCCAGTGGTCATCTTGAAGGTCTACCAACGTCAGCAGTATCGATGGAGCCAAATCTGATGCTCCCGTTATCAGCCATGAACGGAACCTATCAATCGCCTCAATCTTTAACGCCCCAGTCAAATACAACTTCAGCCGATTTGAACCAGAGCAAATCTACGACAGCCCGTTTTGCCTTTATTTTCTTAGAAATTTTTGAATGTGAAGGCGGAATTCAGTCTTACGTTAAAGATGTCTTGCAAGCTTACGCGACGTTAACCAACGAAGCCAAGGCCAATGGCACGACTCCCTACAAAGCTGAAGTTTTTTTACTGCGAGACGGTTCTACCTGCCATAACCCGATTCAAGCTCCGGCACTGCAATTTCACTATCTCAAAACTCGTCCCCCAGCGCTTGGTCGCCTCAAGCTTGCCCTACAGCTTATGGTCTATCTGTTAGTCAAGCGACCCCAGCGAGTTTTTTGTGGGCATATCAATTTGGCTCCGTTGGTGCAAGCCCTTTGCCGTCCCCTCGGCATCCCCTACACTGTGCTGACTTACGGCAAAGAGTTTTGGGTCAAGTTGCCGCCTCGCGAACAAGAAGCTCTCAAGGCTGCCGATCGCATTTGGACTATTAGTCGCTACAGCCGCGATCGCGCTTGTATTGCTAATGGATTTGACTCTCAACGCATTCAACTATTGCCCTGTGCCGTCGATGGTGACATCTTTACTCCTGGCCCCAAAAACCCCGATTTAGTTGCCAAATATGACCTAGCCGATGCTCAAGTGTTGATGACAGTGGCTCGGTTATGGTCTGGCGATCGCTACAAAGGCGTAGATGTAACGATTCGCGCTTTACCTGCGATCGCTCAAGCCTTTCCCAAAGTGAAATATTTAGTGATTGGGCGAGGCGATGACCAACCCCGACTGGCACGTCTGGCGCAAGAGTTGGGTGTCAGCGATCGCGTTGTCTTTGCTGGGTTCGTGCCCACCGCAGATTTAGTTGAGCATTACCGCCTTGCTGATGCCTACATCATGCCCTCACAAGAAGGGTTTGGCATTGTCTATTTAGAAGCAATGGCTTGTGGTGTCCCTGTTTTGTCAGGCGATGATGATGGGTCTGCCGATCCACTGCAAGATGGCAAATTAGGTTGGCAAGTGCCCCACCGCGATCCTGAGGCTGTCGCTGCTGCCTGCCAAGAGATTTTGCACGGGATTACGACTCCGGCTGATCAACCGCGCGATCGCCGTTGTGATGGTGAATGGTTGCGTCAACAAGCTTTGGCTTTATTTGGCAAAACTGCCTTAACCCAACAGCTCAAATCTTTGCTGACTTCAGCGCCCTAGGGTTGATTGCCGTTATTCTAAATTAAAGAGAGCGAGATCAAACCCCGATTTTGCGCTCTTCTGAACAACCTGCGATCGCAGAGACTGACCCAGTTTCTCGATCCTTAACTCAGGTTCCTGTCTTAACCGGGAGATTGCTGTGAACCAAGACAGCTTCAGAACATTTCAATTAGGCTTAGCGAATACCAGTCGCTGGCTTTCCTTCTTAGCAATTATTTGGTTGCTCAGTTTGGTTGGCCTAGGATGGCTAGTTAAATCTTTTCTGATCATCATTGGGTTAATTATTCTAGCCCCCGTTGTCGTCTTTCTAGGATTTCGGTGGTGGCTACAACGCAACCTAGCTCAAGACCAGTGCCCAGTCTGTAGCTATGAGTTTGCTGGCTTAAACAAAACCCAATTTAACTGCCCCAACTGCAATGAAGCTCTAACGGCTGAGAACGGGCATTTTGTACGACTCACACCTCCCGGCACGATTGACGTTCAGGCAGTCGAAGTCGAAGTGCAACCCAAGCAACTAGAGTCGTGAATCAAAAAGCGGGAACTTAAGCACCTGCATGTGAGATTCTCTACAGACAAAAGGCAGAGAGCGGATATAGCTTTTGGCTCGCCTTCTGCCTTTCATTTTGCTAACTTTATTTTTCTAATAAGCCTGAGTTGGCTTACTTGCTAGGTGTTTGCGAAATAGAAAGCTGGTAAGGGCTTTTTTCTGGGGTGCGGCTACCGATATAAACCGAGTATTCGCCCGCAGGCCAGAAACCAGACATTTCAGGTGGTTTCTTGGAGTAGGTATCAGACAGGACACAAAATCTTCCTGTCGGCCCATCGATCAACAGGGTAGATTGACCTGCACTCTGCACACTCAGACGCAAGTACGGAATCGCCTGCGTTACTTTAATCACTTGGCTCGGAGCTTTAGGAATATAACCACAATCACTTGCTTTAGAGCCACCTGACACACCTTGCACAAGTTGCGGGTCAGGTTTGGAGCTAGGCGCAATCTGGAGCGTTTGGCTTTGGGCAATTCCAGAAGTCGCCAATGCCATCACTAATGCTGCCGGGACAGCCATCCAACCATTGCGTGTTTTCATCTTTGTCACCCCTGAACTACGTAGAGGTGCTCCTAACTATTAGTATCCTCAATTACGGAACTGCCGTGGCAGTGTCATAGTCCTCTTTTTTGACTGTCACTTGCCAGGTTGCAGGCCGAAAATCTCCTTCTAGAAAGAAGGACGATCGCCCGCCGAACTTGGTTCCTTGGGCTTAACTACAATTGCTCAGCTGGGTATTCCTAAAGTGACTGCCGATATTCTGCTAAAAGTTGTGGAATATGGTCATAGCCATCGACTCCGATCGCGGCAATAATTTGGCTACGATGCTGCTCTAAAGCTGCTTGAAACTCAGCCGCTGCCATCTGCCCCTGCAAGATCATCAACAGTCCGGCAGGTTGTCGCCACTCTTTAGAAGCCATCTGTTCTAGCAGATACATGCCTAAGCACCCGGCATAAACGGTTTTTGGGAAGTTCTGCAACTTATAGTAAGCTTCTGCGAGATAGGCCAAGTTCAATGCTTGAAGATATAAGTCACCCGCGAAGCTAGCAGCTTGAATGCCCCCTTCGAGATAGGCGATCGCGGCTTGAGCCTGGTCGAGCACAATATGAGCGATCCCCAAACTACTGAGGCACAGGGCTTGACTTTGGCGATCGCCAAGCCGTTCTGACAGTTTTAACCCTTGTTGCAGGTAGTCAACTGCCCGCTCATACACTTCCGGTTCGGCTTGCTCAAGTTGTTGGGCTTGCAAAACCTCGCTGTAACCCAGGTTTGCCAAGGCATTGGCCTCACCCAAGCGATCGCCATGTTGCCGACTGAGAATCAAAGCCCGCTGGCTGTAATTGATCGCCTCAGCATAAATTTTTTGCGAGACACAAGCGCGGCTCAAGTGGTTAAAGTTTGCCACTTCACAGGTTTGATCCCCAGCTTCACGAGCGATTTCTAGGGCTTGTTGATGGAACTGTAGCGATCGCTCATATTGACCCAAAGCCCGAAACGAATAGCCCAACAGGGTCAGAATTCGAGCTTTCTCTTTTGTCCCTTCGGC
>CBIHQL010000334.1:0-5256 GCA_966211855.1 uncultured bacterium | reverse complement strand
CAAATGCGCCGCAAGGTCACTCCGATTTCGTAGATGACCTCTCCCTCCCAGCCTCCCTCTCCTACAAGGAGATGAAGGAGCAAGATTTTTTCTCCCCTCGCCCCGTGGGAGAGGGATTGGGGGAGAGGGCACAGACTTTAACCACCCAAGACGACCCGCACCATGCAACAGCCCACTCAATCCTCGGCAAACTTAGAAGGCTACGAACTTTCCCCGCAGCAAAAGCACCTGTGGATGGTGCATCAACTCACTGGAGACAATAGGGTTCAGCCTTATCGAGTTCAGGCAGCCATCTCCATTACAGGCGCGATCGCTCCCGAAATTTTCCAAGCTACTCTACAGGATGTGATCGATCGCCATGAAATCCTGCGAACCACCTTTAAATCAGTCCCCGGTTTGGATCTGCCGCTTCAGGTCATTCAGGAGACACCCACTGAGGCGATCGCGATTCTCGATTGGAGCTGTCTTTCAAAAGCTGAGCAAGCGGTTGAGCTGGAGAATTTCTGGCAAGGGCGATCGCTGCCGCTAGAGCAGAGTTTGAAATGGAGTTTGATTCGTCAGTCGTCTGAGCAATATTGCCTGATGCTGAGCTTGTCTGCCTTGTGTGGTGATGTGACCACCCTGAAGAATCTGGTACAAGAGATTGCCCGACAGTACACTGTGCATTTACATCCGATTTCAGATGAATGCGCCACGGTTATAAACTCCGCAAGCCCCCTAAATCCCCCAATTCATAGCCCTAACGGGCATTCCAGAAAGGGGGACTTTGACTCTAATTCCCCCCAGAATTGGGGGGCTAGGGGGGCGGAAATTGTTGTAGAAACATCTCCCTCATCAGAAGCAGAGGAGCCGTTACAGTATGCAGATTTAGCTACCTGGCAAAATGAACTGTTGCAAGAAAACAGCGCCACACCGAACTATTGGCGGAAAATCGATGATGCGGGACTAGAAACGCTCTCGCTGCCTGTTCAGCCCACTGAGCTATATGCGGCGCTACAGCCAGAAAAGCTTACCTGGACGGTTCCAGAGGCATTGGTGGCACAAATAGAACGGGATGCGATCGCAGACTCTCTCCTCGCGGCTTGGCAAGTTTTACTGTGGCGGCTGACAGGGCAAGAAACACTGACGCTGGGTGTGAGTCTGGATGGTCGTAATTATGAAGAGTTAGAACCTGCGATCGGTCTGTTGGCTCGTACCGTGCCGTTGTCGAGTCAGTTGCAATCCGACTTAACCTTTCAACAAGCGTTGAAGCAGGTGCAAACCACGCGGCAGGAGATGGCGCTACATCAAGATGCGTTTGTTTGGGCGCAGGGGTTGCCGATTCAGGACGCAGGTTTAGAAACGCGAGTTTTACCGTTAGCGTTTGAATTTATTGAGCAGTCTGACTCCTGGGAAACTGCGCGGATACGTTATGCGATCGCTCAAGTCGAAAGCTGCACCGATTATTTCTGGGTCAAGCTATGCGGGATTCAGCAGGCGGATGGCCTCACGGTCGAGCTACATTACAACGCCGCCCAGTTCAAGGCAACAGATATGCAGCGGTTGTTTGAGGAGTTCCAAACCCTCCTCACTCATGCGGTTCAGGCTCCGGATACAGCGATCGCGCAACTGGAGATTCTCAGCCCAGCCGAGTGCGAACAACTGCTGGTCACGTTCAACCAAACCGCAACCGATCGGCCTCCTTTTGAGTGTTTGACTCCCTGGTTTGAAGCGCAAGTTTGCCGCACGCCTGACGAGATTGCCGTGATTTTTGGCGATCGCCACCTCACCTACAGCCAACTCAATACCCAAGCCAATCAACTGGCACATTATCTGCGATCGCAAGGCGTAGGGGCGGATACGTTAGTCGGCTTGTGTGTGGAGCGTTCCCTGGAGATGGTAATTGCCCTGTTGGGGATTCTCAAAGCGGGAGGAGCTTATGTGCCGATCGATCCGAGTTATCCACGCGATCGGATTGCCTTTATTTTGTCAGACACGCAAACCCCTTTGCTGCTGACGCAATCTCACCTGTTGTCTACACTGCCAGCCACCCAAACTCCTCTCTTTTGTCTCGATCGTGATAGGCAAACCGTTGCCGCATCTCCGACCGAGAACCCCGATCGCGTCACGGAACCTGACCATCTAGCCTATGTGATTTATACCTCTGGTTCGACTGGACAACCGAAAGGAGCGCTGATTCATCATCGGGGGTTGACCAACTATCTCCACTGGGCTATTCAGGCTTACGAAGTAGCTCAAGGAGAAGGCAGTCTGGTACATTCCTCTTTAGCGTTTGACCTGACTGTTACCAGCCTCTGGACTCCCTTGCTGGTGGGACGCAGTGTCGAGTTGCTACCCGATGACCCCAGCTTGGAGACCTTGCGAGATGCGTTGGTGCGGCGGAGAAATCTCAGTTTGGTCAAGATTACGCCTGCTCACCTCAGCGTATTGAGCCAACAGTTGTCTCCTGAGCAAGTGCGGGGATGCACTCGTCGGTTCATCATTGGCGGCGAGAATCTCACAGCAGAGTCGCTGAGTTTCTGGCGGCAGGCAGCTCCAGAGACGCTGTTGGTGAATGAGTATGGCCCCACTGAAACCGTGGTGGGCTGCTGCATTTACACGGTTGCACCAGATGACCCCGAAGCAGGCTCAGTGCCGATCGGTCGTCCCATTGCCAACACACAGCTTTATATTCTGGATGAGCACCTGCAACCCGTTGCGATCGGTGTGGTTGGGGAACTGTTCATCGGTGGAGCAGGGTTAGCAAGAGGATATTTGAATCGCCCTGAGTTGACGAACGAAAAATTTATTCCGAATCCATTCTCAAAGTCCCCCAGAATTGGGGGATTTAGGGGGCCTGCAAAGAGTACCGAACCTAGCCCCCCTAGCCCCCCAATTCTGGGGGGAATGAAAGACGAGAGATTAGATCGCCTCTACAAAACCGGAGATCTTGCTCGCTATCGGCCTGATGGCACGCTGGAATATTTGGGGCGTACTGAGCATCAAGTTAAGCTCAAAGGCTTCCGGATTGAACTCGGTGAGATCGAAACTGTATTGAGGCAGCATTCCGATGTGCAAGATGCGATCGCTCTCGTCCATACCAATTCATCAGGCCAGCAACGCCTAGTCGCCTATGTGGTTCCAAAATCTCCAACTACAATAGTGACTTCTGAAACCCTGCGATCGCATCTCCAAGCGCAGTTGCCAGAGTATATGGTGCCTGCAATTTGTATGTCGGTTGCAGCCTTCCCGCTGACTGCCAATGGCAAAGTCGATCGCCGTGCCCTACCTGATCCCACAGCGCAACCGCAAAATCGTCAAGCGCAGTTCGTTGCTCCTACCACGCCTGCTGAAGCTCAGTTAGTCGAGATTTGGGCACAACTGTTGCGCTTAGAGCGAGTCGGCATCCATGAGAACTTCTTTGAATTGGGTGGGGATTCTATCCTCAGCATCCAGATGACGGCTAGGGCGAATCAAGCGGGGCTAAAGATTACGCCGAAGCAGGTGTTTGAACATCAAACGATCGCCAAACTCGCCGCGATCGCCACTTCTGCGACTGCCATTACAACCGAGCAAGGGAGCGTCACAGGAGCATTATCGCTCACTCCGATTCAGCACTGGTTCTTTGCCCAAAACATTGCCGAGGCGCACCACTGGAATCAATCGCTGCTCTTGGAAGTCCAGCAACCCCTGACACCAGAAGCACTACAGCAGATTGTGAGGCATTTGATTCAACATCATGATGTCTTGCGCTCGCAGTTTACTCAAGTTGATAGTGCTTGGACAGCCGTTCATGCTGATCAAGATATCCCTGCGCCTGTAACGGTCGTGGATCTGTCGGGTGAATCTGAAACAGTGCAGCGCCAAAAGATCACCGCGATCGCCTCCGAACTGCAAGCTCAACTTCAGTTAAATCAAGCTCCTTTAATGCGGGTAGCACTGTTCCAGTTGGGCACAAATCAGCCCAGCCGTTTGCTGATCATCGTTCATCACTTACTGATTGATGGAGTTTCCTGGCGGATTTTGCTCGAAGACTTCCAGACCGCTCACGCTCAACTGCAACAGCAGCAATCCATCCAGCTACCCGCTAAAACCACCTCCTTTCAACAGTGGGGAGAAGCGTTGCAAACCTACGGGCGATCGCAGACGTTGCGACAGGAGCAGGCATTCTGGCTGCATCAAGCCCAGCAGGCGCAACAGTATTCTGTCTTTCTCCCTGTCGATGATCCCAATGGGGAGAATACGGTGGGGCGATCGCAGACCATCACGCTCACTCTGACTGCTGGCGAAACTCAAATTCTCCTGCGAGATCTCCCTGCCAAGCACCAAGTACAGATTCAGGAAGTCTTGCTGACAGCGCTGACCCAAACCCTAACAACTTGGACAGGACAATCGGCGCTTTGGGTTGATTTAGAAGGACACGGACGCGAAGAAATTTCTGAGGCGATCGATCTCTCACGCACAGTCGGTTGGTTTACAGCCATCTTCCCGCGCCTACTGCACTACAAGCCACAGGATGCCTTGAGCCTGCTGAAATCGATTCAAACCCAACTGCGGCAGGTGCCCAACAACGGCATCGGTTATGGCATTCTGCGGTATCTCAGCCAAGCACCAGAGCTACAAGCTGTTCCCCATCCTCAGGTTTGTTTCAATTACCTAGGACAGACTGACGCCACGTTTAACACTGCCTCTCTCTTCCGTCCAGCCCAGGAGTCTACTGGTGCCTCACGGAGTCCTCAGGGAGAGCGATCGCACCTATTAGAAATCAACTGCATGATTGCCGAGCAACAACTGCGGGTGCATTGGACGTTTAGCAATGCGATTCACCAAGCAGGAACCATTGAAAACCTGACAGAGCAATTTCGGGAAAACTTGCGATCGCTCCTCTCTCTCGCTCAACAGACTCAGCCAACTGCCAGCTTCTCTGCTGCCAACCTCAGCGCCTCCGATCTCCAGAAACTCATGGCTCAACTGCAAGCCGGGAAGAAACGCTAATGCAGATGGAAAACATTGAAGACATTTACGAACTCTCGCCCACGCAGCAAGGACTGCTGTTTCACACCCTGCACGCGCCTGAGTCTGGGGTTTATTTTGAGCAATTTTGTTGGCAGCTCAACGGGCCACTGCATCGGGCTGCGTTTCAACAGGCTTGGCAGCGGTTGTGCGATCGCCACTCGATTCTCCGCACGGCCTTTTGCTGGGAAGGGCTAGAGCAACCCTATCAGGTAGTGTATCGACAGGTAGAACTGCCCTGGGAGGAGCAAGATTGGCGACAGG
>CBIHQL010000333.1:0-5258 GCA_966211855.1 uncultured bacterium | reverse complement strand
GCGTTTTTACCAAGAGCTTTCACTGACTGCGATCGACAATGATAGCTTTATCTGCATCATTCGAGATGTGACCGAGCGCAAGCGTGTAGAAGAGGCGCTGCAATTTACGCAATTTACAGTTAACCATGCGGCTGAGGCTGTAGTTTGGACAGGCGCTGATGCCAAGTTTGTCTACGTTAATGAGGCTGCTTGTCGCCTGTTTGGGTATCGCCGCGAAGAGTTACTGATGATGACCCTCTACAACCTCACACCCAATCTTTCTGCCATAGCCTGGGCAACGGAGTGGAATCTACTGAAGGTTCATCGTTCTTGTACCTCAGAGGCTTGGCAACAACATCGAGATGGTCACATCTTCCCTGTAGAAGTTACCAAGAATTATTTAGAATACCGAGGCCGAGAATACAACTGTGCTTTCATGCGCGACATCACAGAGCGCAAACAAGCCGAAATTGAGATCCGCAATGCTCTAGCCAAAGAAAAAGAATTAAATCAACTCAAATCTAGCTTTGTGTCGATGGTGTCGCACGAGTTTCGCAACCCGCTAAGTGCGATCGTTCTTTCTAGTGAGTTGCTAGAACGCTATGCCCACAAAGCAACTGAAGAGCAGAAAGTTAAATATCTCAAACGCATTCAAGCTGCTTGCGATCGCATGACCGAACTGCTCGACAAGATTTTGATTATTGGGCGTGCTGAAGCTGGCAAACTCAATTTTCAAGCCAAAGCGATCGCCCTGTCAGATTTTTGCCAAGAGCTTGTAGACGAATGGCAAATTAGTATCGGTCAGCAGTACCAACTCCGGTTTAGTTGCTCTGGTTCTCCTCCTGGCCCAGTTTTGATGGATGAAAACCTGTTGCGCCATATCTTTGGCAACCTGCTCTCCAATGCTATGAAATACTCACCACCCAATAGTGTGGTGCAGTTTACGCTGACCTATCAAGGCAATCAAGCCATCCTCTGTGTGCAAGATTCAGGCATTGGCATTCCCCTCGAAGACCAAGCCCGCCTATTTGAATCGTTCTATCGTGCTACCAATGTCGGCACCATTGCTGGCACAGGTTTAGGCTTGGCGATCGTCAAAAACTGCGTCGAGGCGCATGGAGGGCAGATTACGGTCAGCAGCGTTGTTGGGGAAGGCACTACCTTTACCGTGACCTTACCATTGCAACCGAGCCCTGCAGCCCTGACCAGCCTTGAGCATCCCTAAACAATGACGGTTAGGGGATAGAAATTGAATAGAGTAACCGATCAACAATCGCTCGCGATCGCTGGCCCCTCGCCGGAATAATTCGATGTGCTAAGACGTTTGGCGCTAGATACTTAATATCGTCAGGAATCAGGTAATCGCGCCCTTCCAAAAAGGCTAAGGCTTGAGCCGCCCGTTGCAGTGCCACCGCACCTCTGGGGCTCACACCTAACGTGATCTCTTCGTCTTCACGGGTGCTACGAACCAAATTGACAATGTATTGTTGCAGCGATCGCTCTACGGTCACCTGCATCGCCAAATTCTGCAATTCTTGAATTTCTGCGATCGATAGACAAGGTTGCAATTCATTGACATCCATTCCTGATTGCAAGCGCTGCAACATCTGCAACTCTTCGGCCTCAGTGGGGTAGCCCAAAGTCAGCGCCAGAGCAAAGCGATCCATCTGGGCTTCGGGCAGCGGGAAGGTACCTTGGTATTCAACTGGGTTTTGGGTGGCAATTACAAAAAATGGAGTGGGCACAAATCGCGAATTTCCATCCACGGTCACCTGCCGCTCTTCCATCACTTCCAAGAGCGCCGACTGGGTACGGGGCGTGGCGCGGTTAATTTCGTCTGCTAGTAGCACATTGGCAAACACTGGCCCCGGCATAAACTCAAATTCACCACTGCGGGGATTCCAGATATTGGTGCCTGTAACATCAGTCGGCAATAAATCGGGCGTACACTGCAATCGCTGGAACTTACCGTCAATCGATCGCGCTAGAGACTTAGCCAGTAAGGTTTTACCTACACCCGGCACATCCTCTAACAAGGCATGGCCCCCTGAAATCAGCGCCACCAAGACCAAACGAATGGCATCGCTCTTGCCTACAATCGTCTGACCCAAGTTTTGCACTAAACGCTCAATACGCTCTCTCATAACTGCCTAAGTTCCACGAGAATAAGACGCTTTTTATCGATCTTGACAGGATTTTTGTTGCCGGGGTGGTTTCGCCATTCATTTAACTCAAGAAATTAAATGCCCAGTCGCTAGAAGATTACCCAAACTCGCCCCTATTTAAGCCTTAGAAGTTTCTGCTAGCAAAGTGCGTGCTGTCTGACAGTCTAGCTGGATTTGCGCTTTTAGCTCATCGAGAGAATTAAACTTGCTCTCTGGACGCAAAAAGTGTTCTACCGAAACTGTTAGGGTTTGATCGTACAAATCGCCGCTCCAATCAAACAGATGCACTTCGATCGTCAAACTTTTTCCATTAACAGTGGGACGGTAACCCAAATTCATCACTCCAGGGAGAGGTTGGTGATCATCACCCAACACCGGACTCTGCACTCGCACCCCATAAACCCCCAGCTTGGGCAGAAACTTTTCGGCTGGCACTTCTAGGTTTGCCGTGGGGAACCCAATGGTGCGACCGAGTTGTTGCCCAGTGGTCACTCGCCCCACCAATGTGTAAGAACGCCCTAAGAGACGATTTGCCCGCAGCACCTCTCCTGCTTGCAATGCCGCCCGCACGTTAGAGCTGCTGATGCGATCGCCTGCACAGGTGTAAAGCGGGATCATCTGCACTTCAATACCATAGGTTGCTGCGATCGCTTGTAAATCAGCCGCAGTCCCCGCTCGTTTGCAACCAAATCGAAAGTCTACCCCAACGCTAATCAATCGCGCTTGCAGCCGCCGCACCAAGATCTCTTCAACAAAATGTTGGGGGCTTAGGTCAGCCAACTCACGGTCGAATGGCAACAACACCAATTGCTGCACCCCCAGTGACTTTAAGTGCAAAATCTTTTCGTTTGCTGGCGTTAATAAAGCTTTCGGTTGACCACTGAAAAATTCTTGAGGGTGGGGGTTAAAGGTTACGACCGTGGGATAAACAGATTCAGCTTCCAAATTCAAGACAGGCTGAATCACCTGGCGATGGCCCCGGTGAATACCGTCAAAATTACCGAGCGCGATCGCAGTTGGTGTTAAAACAGACGTTAGCGAAGAAGTCACCCACACGCTTTACATTTTGACACGATATGGCTGTTACGCGACTGAATTTTTCTTGAACCAAGCTTAAGCTGAAGCGGATACAGGGGTTGTTGCGATCACTTCAGCATCAACCTCACTTAATGCCGTTGCAGCTACCAGTTGAATTTCTAGCCCTTCCCATGCCAGCAAGCTATTGGGGAACACTCGCGCCACCTGTTCGCCGATTTGATCGAGGTGATCATCATTGTGAAGCGGATCGTGATGGAAAATCACTAGCTTCTTCACCCCAGCTGCTTCAGCGACCTTCACTGCTTCTTGCCAAGTTGAGTGCCCCCAACCTACTTTGCTAGACTTCGGTGAGTGATATTCTTCGTCGGTGTAAGTCGCGTCATAGATCAACACATCAGCTTGGCGCGCCAACCACAACACATTTTCATCAATGCGATCGGGAAAATGCTCGGTATCTGTCACATAGGCAACTGCATGATCTTGCCAACTTACCCGATACCCTACCGCCTCACCGGGGTGATTGAGCGGAGCGGCCTCGATCACCACATCACCAATTTCAATGGGTTTGCCCACCTCAACATCATAGAAGCGTAAATCAGCACCCATAATCTGCAACGGCACCGGAAAGTTGGGGTGCAGCATTTGATCATTGAGTCGCTGTTCAACCGTTGAGCCATTCGGCGCGATCGCTCCATAAATATGGAAGCAATTCCCTTTAATAAAGGCAGGTGTGAAGAAGGGAAACCCTTGGATGTGATCCCAATGAGAATGGGTGAAAAACATGTGGGCTTCTACCGGCATCTGTGCCAGCAAACTCTGCCCTAGCACTCGCAGGCCAGTCCCACCATCAAAGATGAGCCGTTGACCATTAACTCGCATTTCGATGCAGGGAGTATTACCGCCATACCGAACTGTTTCGGCACCTGGACAGGCAATGCTGCCTCTAACTCCCCAAAAATGAACTGAGAACTGGTTTTGCATGCTGAACCTAAGCCGGATTGCAGGATGTCGCGGAGTCTCACTCCTAGCTGCTCACTGACCTCACCCAAAAGTGCCGAGCAGTCTGTTGGAAATCAACATTCGCTTTGGCGATGCTCCCTTCATTCCACGCTAATGAAAATTTTTCGATCTGTTGGTGATCGAGATTCCAAAAGGTTAGAAATTTTTATTTTACATCTAGATTTTGGTGCCTATCAGCACCTCGATCTTTAACAGTTGTAACTAGAGCATCACCGCTGAGCGCTAGAATCACCAGAAAACTGGAGCTGCCACTGTTGCAAACTTGCCAACCCACTTGCACAAGTCAGGTTGAATTGCAGGGGGGTCACAGTAATATAGTTTTCCCGAATTGCTTGCACATCTGTTCGTCCTGAGTTGGCCTCCTTAAAATCCAGTTCATCGGTTACATCTTCTAAAAGCTCACCAGCCAGCCAGTAGTAAGTTTTACCCCGAGGATCTAGCCGCTTCTCAAAAATATCGGTATAGCGTCGCACACCCTGAGATGTAATCGCGACCCCAGCAATGTCAGCCTCAGGCACAGCGGGCACGTTTACATTGAGCAGCATTAACCGGGGCAGTGGTTTTTCGGTCAACTGTCTTACCAAAGTTTGAGCAAAGCGGACTGCGGGTTGAAAGTCTTGAGCCATAAAGCTCGTCAAACTAAAAGCAATGCCTGGAATCCCCTCAATTACACCTTCCATAGCGGCTGAGACTGTTCCGGAGTAAAGCACATCGGTGCCCAGGTTAGAACCGTGATTGATGCCAGAGAGTACCAGGTCAGGAGGATGGTCAAGCAACGCACCCAGAGCTAATTTGACACAGTCAGAGGGTGTGCCCGAACAAGCCCATGCCGTCACCTGAGGATGAAAAATCGACTCTACAGCTTCGGCTCGAATGGGTTTATGCATTGTTAAACCGTGCCCGGTCGCCGATCGCTCGCGGTCTGGAGAGACAACTGTTACCTCATGTCCAGCCTCAGCCATCCCATTTGCCAAACTGCGAATGCCGAGCGAGTAAACACCATCATCATTACTAATTAGTAGTTTCATGAAAAATTCGTTCCTGCGATCGCGCTCA
>CBIHQL010000332.1:0-5268 GCA_966211855.1 uncultured bacterium | reverse complement strand
TACAACGAGTCTGAATCTCAGGATACTGCTGACGATATTTGAATAAAATATTGGGTAGCCAACTTTCGGCGATCGCAGTTGTGCAGCCAACTTTAAGATTGCCAATTTTCCCTTTTTTGATTTCTTCAATGGTCTGCAAAAGCTGATTCTCAAGCTGGATTAATTTTGGCCCTTCCGTCAACAAAAAGCGGCCCACTTCAGTTAGCTCAACTTTCCTTCCTAGCCGATGAAATACAGCCGTCCCCAATTCAGATTCTAGTGATTTGATTTTGGCGCTCACTGCAGGCTGGGTCAAATTCAAGGCATCAGCTGCATCCGTAAAACTGAGATGTCGAGCCACCTCTAGAAAGACTTTAATCTGATAAATTTCCATAGCTTGGTAAGCAGCGATCGCCTGTGTCTAATGAGTCAACTTTCGTATTGGACTATTTTATTGATTTATAGAAATTGTGAATATATAAACGGATACATTTGCTGCACAATAGAAGCATGTTGAGCTGAACTAAAAAAGAGTCGTAAATAGCAGATTGGCTCATAGGTTTTGATAAGGCCAAGATAGTCAAGCCAGATATCAAAACTTTCCCTGAAATTTTCAACCTGACTGCCCGATTAAAAGTATTTCTGAATTCAAGAGGAGTTCTACGTGAGTACTCAAGTGAATACTCAGTGGATGAGGACAGATGTCCTTGTCATTGGTGGGGGCACTGCCGGAACAATGGCTGCCATTAAAGCAAGACAGGCAAATCCTGAAGCAGACGTACTGATTTTAGAGAAGGCGAATATCCGTCGTAGTGGCGCGATCGCCATGGGCATGGATGGTGTCAATACAGCGGTGATTCCAGGTCATTCTACACCGGAGCAGTATACTCGCGAAGTCACGATCGCCAATGATGGGATTCTTGACCAAAAAGCAGTTTATCAAACTGGCAAGCTAGGATTTGAAGTCATTCAAGAACTCGAAGGCTGGGGCGTCAAATTTCAAAAAGACCCACAGGGAAACTATGACCTGAAGCAAGTGCATCGAGTGGGCAAATATGTGCTCCCTATGCCCGAAGGCAAAGACTTGAAAACCATTTTGACTCGGCAGGTGAAGCGACATAAAGCCAGAGTCACCAATCGGGTAATGGCAACTCGTGTACTAGTGCGGCATGGGCGAGCGATTGGTGCAGTGGGTTTTGATGTTCGCAATGGAGATTTCATTGTCATTCAAGCCAAAGCAGTGATTCTGTGCACTGGGGCTTGTGGGCGCTTGGGGCTTCCAGCTTCTGGCTACCTCTACGGCACCTATGAGAATCCCACCAATGCAGGGGATGGCTACTCAATGGCCTACCACGCTGGAGCTGAACTGAGTAACATCGAGTGTTTCCAAATTAATCCATTAATCAAAGACTACAATGGGCCTGCCTGCGCCTATGTTGCGGGTCCACTCGGTGCCCAAACAGTCAATGCAGAAGGATACCGCTTCATTAACTGCGACTACTGGAGTGGTCAGATGATGCTGGAAGTTTGGAAGGAACTAAATTCGGGTAAAGGCCCTGTCCAGCTCAAAATGACCCATCTCGATGATGACACGATCGCTGAAATTGAATCAGTATTATGGGCAAACGAACGTCCCAGTCGTGAACGCTTTCATGCTGGAAGAGGAGAAAACTATCGTACTCATGGAGTCGAAATGAATATCTCCGAGATTGGGCTATGTAGTGGTCATAGTGCATCGGGTGTGTGGGTAAATGAGAAAGCAGAAACCACTATTCCTGGGCTGTATGCAGCCGGAGATATGGCAAGCGTGCCGCACAACTACATGATTGGGGCATTTGTGTTTGGTCGTTTAGCGGGAGAAAACGCGATCGCCTACATCCAAGGTTTAGATCATCTTGAGCCAGATCCAGAATTTCTAGAAACCGAAAAATCCAGGATCTACGCCCCTCTAAATCAACCGAACGGCATTCCTCATACCCAGGTGGAATACAAATTACGGCGACTCGTAAACGACTATTTGCAACCGCCAAAAGTGAGCCAGAAAATGGAGATTGGCTTACAAAACTTTGTTCGCTATCAAGAAACGCTGAGTTTGATGGGTGCCCGTGATCCTCATGAACTAATGCGTTGTATGGAAGTTCATTTCATTCGAGATTGTGCCGAAATGGCAGCCCGCGCCTCTTTGTATCGTCGCGAAAGCCGTTGGGGTCTGTATCACTACCGTTTGGACTACCCTGAAAAAAACAATGAGGAATGGTTCTGCCACGTCAATTTGAAAAAGAGTGAGCTTGGTGAAATGGTGCTACTCAAACGTCCTATTGAACCTTACATCGTTGAAGTGGATGTCAATAGAGAAGTCTACGACGTTGCAGCTCGGTAAATTATCACCCATTCACAGAGGTAAAAGGAGTTCTGAGCCAAATGGCATTAATCAATCAAAGAGTTGACGTTCCTGTCATTGTAGATGAGTCTAAGTGTTTGGAGAAATGCACAGCTTGTATCGAAGTCTGCCCATTGGATGTACTCGCCAAAAATCCAGAGACAGGCAAAGCCTATATGAAATATGACGAATGCTGGTTCTGTCTTCCTTGTGAAAAGGAATGTCCCACAGGAGCGATTACTGTCCAAATTCCATTTCTGTTGCGTTAGAGAAGTGTCTATGTCTGCAAATACTGACTCTGAACTAAATCAATGGCTAGAGATGTTGCGATCGCCCAACGAAAACGATCGCTTAGTTGCGGTCAAAACCTTACAGCATTTAGGAGATGAAGATGCACTAGAGCCTCTGATTACCGCCCTAAAAGATGAAAGTATAGCTGTTCAAAAAATAGCCGTAACCGCTCTTTGGGAATTGGCAAATCCTGCCGCTGTCCCGGCTTTAATTCCTTGTTTAGCTTCTCTGGACGAAGAGATTCGAGATGAAGCACGATCGGCCTTAGGGGAATTAGTCTCTTCTGATCATCTACTAATGTTGCTCGATGCCTTACAGCAAGAAAATGTTGATTTGCAATTGGGCGTATTGTTCTTGCTACGAAAGATTCACGATGTGCAGTGTCTACCCTATATCCTACCGTTTTTTGAGTCTGACCAGGCAGAGTTACGAGAAGCGGCTGTTACCACGTTGCGCTACCTCAACCAAGTAAAACAATGTGCGCAGGCGATCGCCCTCCTATCTGATTCAGACGAAACAGTTCGACGTTCAGCCGCATTAACCTTGGGACACTTAGCTGATGCAGAAGTGGTTTCAGTTCTGGGTCACAGCTTAACGAGCGATGTAGATTGGCAAGTACGACGTAATGCTGCTAAATCTCTGGCATTACATGCCGATCGATCTGCGGTGCCCGCTTTAGAAACGGCATTATCTGATGATCACTGGCAAGTACGAAAGTTTACCCTACAAGCTCTGCAAAAAACACCCGACGATCGCACCTTACCCGCTTTGGTTCAGGCTCTCACGGATGAGTATTCTGATGTGCGTCGAGATGCCGCGATCGCGCTTGGTGCCTTGAAACATCCAGCCGCTCTGAATGCACTTCAGCAAGCTTTAGATGACCCCGATAGAGATGTCTGCATCTACACCCAGCGTGCAATCAAATCTATTCAGGAAGCCTTACAAGAACCCTCCAATGCTTAACTTGCAAACCCTCCCTCAACCTACCCATTCATCAATCTCCGCACCCACAGATTTACTCATAGAAAATCGCAGGCAAGAAGTCATTCAGCAACTCAAGCAGGTGATTGAACCTATTCTGAAGAATGATATTGTCAGTCTAGGCATGGTGCGTAATTTGCGCGTTGTGGATGACTACATTTACCTGCGTCTCTACATTGGTCAACATCAGCACCCTTTACAAGAGCAGATTCAAGCAAGCTTATCCTCTCTTTCTTGGTGTAAAAAGGTTTATATTCAGATCTGCACTATCCCAGGTGTGCATACAACTCTAGCCATTTCAAGTGGCAAAGGAGGCGTAGGGAAGTCAACCGTAGCTGTAAATTTGGCAGCGGCTCTCAGCTCGCAAGGGGCAAAAGTAGGCTTACTCGATGCCGATGTTTATGGGCCAAATGTGCCGCAAATGCTGGGTCTAAAACATGCTGATGTCCAAGTTATTGATACTCCAAACGGGCAACGCTTTCTCCCCTTAGAAGCTCATGGTATTAAAGTCATGTCAGTTGGGTTGCTTGCTGACCCCGATCATCCTCTTGCCTGGCGTGGGCCTGTATTGCATAAAATTGTGACCCAGTTTATTCAGCAAGTGGAGTGGGGCGATTTAGATTACCTGCTGATTGACTTGCCTCCCGGAACCGGAGATGCCCAAATCACTATTATTCAAGAAAGTCCTATTTGCGGTGTGATTTTAGTAACCACGCCTCAGCAAGTTGCGATCGCTGATATCCGTCGCAGTGTCCATATGTTTCGTCAGGTTGGTGTGCCAGTTTTGGGTGTTTTAGAGAATATGAGTCACCTAGTCTGTAGCCATAGTGGTGCCATGCTGCCGATCTTTGGCAATGGAGGAGGGGCTCAGTTATCAGCCGAGCTAGATACTCAGCTTTTGGGACAAATCCCCATTGATGCTCGTATTTGTGCTGGAGGAGATACGGGAAACCCATTGGCGCTTACGGATCCAACGTCTGCGATCGCTCAAGTGTTGACTCAAACAGCAGCCACTCTCGAAGCAACGTTTTGTCCAATGTCTAGCGTTGGCTGAGTATCTCAAAGATGATCCGCTCGAAAACGGACTACGCTATACAACCAGACTGTGACATCAGATCAAAGTTACCCACTCAACAACCATGCTTGACCAGTGCGATCGCTCCAATTGTAGAAAGGGCGATCGCGTCTACTGATTGTTCTTAAAGTTGATAGTTCATTTCTTCCTACTCAAACTAAATATAGTACATAGGATCTTTCTGTTGACGCGCATCTCGTTTTTGAACCAGATCTTGAAGGGTGTAGCGACTTAAAACGAGCTGAGCTTGCCCACTGGCCTGCTGCCAAATTTCTCGCACAATGTCGCGCTCCAGCGTTGAAGTTTCTTGTGGTTCTATTTCTGGGCGATCGCCATCTACTAAGACTACGACCTCCAGCAATGTGATTTGCCAAGCTTCACGAATTAGGGCATAGCCACCTCTCGATCCTCTTTGACTTTGAATGATGCCCGCTCGACGCAAACTCGTGAGAATTTGCTCCAGGTAGCGATCGGGAATGACTTGTCTGGCAGTAATTTCTCCCATAGTAAGTGGGGGAGCATTACTAGGATGACTGGCTAATTCCAATAGGGCTAGTAGCGC
>CBIHQL010000331.1:0-5275 GCA_966211855.1 uncultured bacterium | reverse complement strand
AAAACTTCCTGGTCAACTGTTTGTACTGACAGCAATTGTAAGCGTGGAGCCACCGCCGCCAAAAAACCTGCCCCTTGCACCGGAGTTGGCGCGATCGCTCCCCCCAAGAGCAATGGGCACACCGTCAGTTGCAGTTCATCAATCAGATCGAGAGCTAACAGAGAAGCCACCAACTCCCCACCGCCCAAGACCGCTAACCGCTGAATTCCGGAACTTTGCAGTTGTTCTAAAGCTTTAATCCAGTCCAACTTCTGATCTGCCGCTTCGGCTACTAAAATGCGCTCAAACTGCGATCGCCCTTGCCATTGCTTTGCCCCTGCCACAGTCGTCAACAACCAGCGAGGGACAGGCTGCTCAAAAAAACGCAACCCCGGATCAAACTCAGCAAATCGCGAACAGACAATTTGTACCGGTTGCAGAGACTTTTTTGCCTGCGATCGCGCCTCTAAAAGCTGAGGGTCTGACACCCGCAACGTCGTACCATACGCCCGCAACGTACCCGCCCCAAACAACACCCCATCTGCTAGCGCCACCTGCTGCTCTAGATGAGCTTTATCTGCATCCGAGCCAAACCGAGCCGGCGAGCGCGTCACATCGGCAATCTTGCCATCCGCACTCATTGCCAAAACCACTGTGGTGTGGGGTCGTGCTAACGCCAAGAACAACCTCGCTTCTTCGCTAAACTAATTGAGATCGAATCTTATTGATTGTATGGTGTCTGTCCAAGAATCAAACTATTGGGAGCAACGGTATCACGAAGGCAGCGATCGCTGGGATCTTGGGCAACCCGCCCCACCTTTTGTCAGTTGGCTCGAGTCTGACACAACCAACTTACCCCGTGGAAAAACCGCTGTTTTAGGCTGTGGTCGAGGGCATGACGCACTTTTATTTGCGAATTACGGCTTCGAGGTCATTGGCTTTGACTTTGCACCCGCCGCGATCGCCGCAGCCACCTCACTCGCAGCTACGAGCAATAGCTCAGCCCAATTCCTCCAGAGAGACATCTTTGATCTCAGCCTAGAATTTCCCAACCACTTCGACCTCGTCATTGAGCATACTTGCTTCTGCGCGATCGCCCCAGAGCAAAGAGCTGCCTACGTTCAACTCGTCCACCACATTCTGCGACCCCAAGGTGAATTTCTTGGCCTCTTCTTCACCCACGATCGCCCAGGAGGCCCACCCTTTGGCACAACCCCTAGTGAAATCCAGCAATACTTCAAGCCGAAATTTGAGATTTTGTCCTTAGCACCCGTGACCCACTCCATCCCCGAACGCCAAGGAGAAGAACATTTAGGCCAATTTCGAGCCAAAGCCTAAACCTCAGCAGCTCCTAGAAGTGCGGTGAGGATGTCAAGTGACAGAGAGAACCGCAACTTCGTAGAATGTAGTCAAAGTAACAAAACAACCATCATTACAGCGATCGCAAATTCCATGAGTCAACTGCGGGAAGAAGTTACAGCCCTCGATAACAAACTATCCAATCGATTCATCGCCCTTGATCCTGGCGGCTACTTCATCATCTACCTCGATCGCGACACCAACCTGATCTGCGCCAAACACTACAGCAACACCATCAACGAGCGTGGCCTAGCCGTCGATCCAGAAACCGGAGAAGTCATCCCCGTCAAAGGCAAAGTCGAGCGCACCGCCACCAAACTCTACAGCGCCCGCAGTGCCAAAGAACTCTGCATCAAAATCTTTGAATCTGAAGAACCCTGCCCCATTACCATGCTCGACCACGCCGCCTACCTAGGCCGGGAATTCGTGAGAGCTGAAATCGCCCTTCTCAACGGCGAAGAATATATTCAAGATTAAAGCGAACCAACCTCCTACCTGCTCCGCCCCTCCCATTAGATCGGTGACCTCTCCCCAAACCCCTCTCCCAAAATACAGGCTTTGAAGAACCTCGCAGCTTTGCCATTAGATCGGTGACCTCTCCCCAAACCCCTCTCCTAAGAGGCGAGGGGTTTTAAAGATACAGAGACATTGAATACCTTCCTGTATACCTAACAAAAGAAATCGCATCGAGGAGGCTGGCGAAAACAACCAGTCCTTAGAGCCACAAATCTTCGGGAGGGGGTCTGGGGGACGCCGCCGTCCCTCAGCGGGGGTTTGGGGGCAGGTGCCACCAAGGCTCGGATTTCAAAATACTCAAAGCGGAAAACATCCACAAAAAAGACGGCTGAGTTATTTTCAACCGTCCACAAAACAAATTAAGCAATCATCAAACCAACTCTAACTAGCAACCTAAGCTTGAGACTGCAAATAAAGATAGAAATAGTACGTCGCCATCGGAATCACCGTCGCCGCAATCAGTAACCCAACGACCCAAACCAGCGAACTCCCTCGGCTTTGTTCCGTCTCCTCCGCCGTGGCAAACGTCCCCTCAGTCTGCACATTATCTTCAACCTGGGGTGGCCCCGGATCAGGACGACCCGACAAAACAGCTACTAAGCGATCGCTCGTATCCAAAAGCGCTTGATTATAGTTATCCCCCTTCACCAGAGGCACCAACAACGTCTCCTGCGCCACACTCTCAGCGATCGCCGCTGGCATCACCGCCTGCACCTGCGCACCCGTCCGAATCGCCGAGTGATTTGAGACCTTATCTAGCACCAACAACGTTTGATTAGCTTGCGCCTCAGCCGTCGGGAACCACTTCTCAAAAAGTTTTTGAGCAAAACCCTCAGGATTTTCGTCATAATCGAGGTGACGAATGATCACCAACCGCACTTCATTTCCCGTCGTTTTGGCTAACGTTTCTAATTCCTTATTGATCTTGCCTTCATTGATGCGGCTAATTACATCCGCCTGATCCCAGAGCAAGCTTGTCGGTGGCTCACTCGGCATTTCATAAATCCCCGTAGCCTCAGCGGGAAGGGCCACAACTTGCAATGCAAACAACGCCAAAGCAATAGCTAGCATGGCGCGTTGGAGTTGTTGCCCCCAATGACTAATGTGAATGAGGAACTGTCTCATACCTGCGGATCTCTAAACCAATGATTTCAAAATACTTCAAAATCTAGCGTTAGAAAATCACAGCGCGATCGCCACCCAGCAACTGCCCACCAAAAGCCCGCGATCGCTCTGCTAGCATGGAAAGCTCAGGCCAGCAACCAGCAACTTAGCAAAACTAGCCACTTACCCAACTTAACTGCCCACTTAGCTGAACACTAACTTCTCAATAGTTCAAGCTATTTTTGAGCGATTTTGGGAATTTAAGAATAAAACTCTTTATTTCCTAAACAAAAACAAAATATCTCTTCGTCTTTCTGGGGAAAGAGGTAATTCTCTCAAATTATCTATAGCTTTCAACCTTTAGTCAGAGGAAAGCATCGGGTAGCCTTCCTACGATGAATGACACAAGTGAAAACTTGGCAAAACTGACACCTCTTGTGCCCGAAATTAGTTAAGACAAGGAGTTTTCCAATGGCTAAGAAAGAATCTGAGAAAAAAGGTAAACAAGGTTTTGCTTCGATGGACGAAGCAAAGCAGCGAGAAATTGCTAGCATGGGTGGCAAAGCAGCTCACGAAAAGGGAACTGCGCATGAGTTTACCCCCGAAGAAGCTAGAGAAGCAGGACGCAAAGGTGGTGAAGCTGTCAGCCAAGACCGAGAGCATATGGCTGAAATTGGTCGTGAAGGTGGTCGCAATAGCCACAAAAACAGCTAGATTTACTGTTCTCACTTTCATCAAATTCTCGCCTAAAACTTTCTATGAGACGGCTATAGGCTGGAATCATGCAAACCTCACATCCTCATTCAGAGCTAACACTTCACAATATCAAGCTTGTTTATTTTAGAGAAGCGATCGCTCTGCTCTAGAAGAAATTGATTTTTGAAGTCAAGCTCTTGAGGATGTGAGGCTAAGTATTAGGTAGTTTTTCTTGTCAAAAATATTTTTTAAATATTACTTAAATGGGATTTTTAGTAAGTTCACCCAGTTAGATGCCTGTTTTGGGTGAAGTGTTGAATCAAGACGAAAATATAGGCTGGTGCTATCAGTCGCTTCAGGACATGACGGCGATGGCCGAAAAACTTTTGCTAGCGGGAATCATGACGAGCATTTTGAGTTGGTCGCTACAACTACACTCTGCCCCTACAACCTCTGCGACAGCACCTGCTATGCCTCTGCGGTTAGCGTTTACCTATTCCCATCAGCCGTTAAAGTGAGGGGTAAGTTTTTACATGTCAGAGTATGACCCTCATCTTAACGAACGACGATGGCATTGATGCACCGGGAATTTGGGCCTTACAACAGGCAATGCAGGGGCAGGGAGTGATTGTAGCGCCACAAACTGAGTGGTCTGGTTGCGGACACCGCGTGACGACAACCGAGCCAATTCACGTGCAGCGCCGCTCAGAGACAGAATATGCGATCGCAGGGACTCCAGCCGACTGTGTGCGAGTTGCAGTCAGTCATTTGTTTCCTAAAATTCAGTGGGTATTATCGGGCATTAATGCTGGCGGTAACTTGGGCGTTGATGCTTACATCTCTGGCACGATCGCAGCAGTACGAGAAGCTGCTATGCACGGCATTCCAGGGATAGCTGTCTCTCACTATCGACGAGGACGGCGTAATGTTGACTGGGCAACAGCAGCTCGGTGGACAGCCTACGTCGTGAGTGACTTGCTAACTCGACCTTTAGAACCTGGTAGTTTTTGGAATGTCAATCTCCCTCATTTAGAGCCAGGTGATCCAGATCCAGAGGTGATCTTCTGTTCACCTTGCAAACAACCTCTCCCTATTGATTATGCGGTTGAGGGAGATTATCTGACCTACAAAGGCGAGTATTCACAGCGCGATCGCACACCTGGTAGTGATGTCGATATCTGTTTCTCAGGGAGAATCGCCGTTACTCAACTACATCTCTAGGACTAATCATCTATGTAAAAACCGCAAAACCTAGACGCTGCATAAGGTTGGGTAGCGTAAAGTTCCGCTAATTGACGGAGTTCAAATAAATGGGTAGGAGTTAGCTTAGAGTTATCAGCAACCCACTGTTTGGCAAGGGAGGATGCGCATGAGTGACTTCGAGCAAAGCGTCTTCAACCTGGTACAAAGCCATCCAATCTGGAGCACGGGCATGATTGCTTACTGCTTAGGTTGTTCTTCAGCAGAAGTGCGTGGGGTTGTTGATGCTCTCAACGAGCGCGGTATTCTTTTCAGCGGTGCTCTATAGCTTTCCTAAACATCTCATCACCCCCTTAGGCCAATGTCGTTCTTAGTCATCATCTCGGCATTATTGGTAGCAATCGCAGCCTTTCAGAAGTTG
>CBIHQL010000330.1:0-5276 GCA_966211855.1 uncultured bacterium | reverse complement strand
GATTGAGAAACTGCTATCGCCCTAAAGCACTGGTTTCTGGGTTGTCGAGATACAACTCACGCAGGTGAACTCGCCAGCCATCGACGCGCAAATTTTCAGGAATAAACAAACTGGAAGCGACCCCCAAATCGGCTAAAGGGTGCCAAAGTTGCAGCATTTGCCACAGCCAATACACTTGCCGCATCGAGGTTGTTTGCGACCACACTTCAACCATCGTCGGGTGCAGACGGCCTTGGGCATCTACCGGAGCATTGTCTAACAGCAAAACATCGAGGTTAGCGCCAGTACTCGCCGCAAACCCATACACCTCAGGAATGTGTAAACGCTGGGGGTAAAGCTTGAGATAGTCGGCGACGTTTTCTAACAGTTCTGCAGAGGTCTGGGGCAACAAGCCAGGTTGAGTATCGAGCCAAACCTGCGGCGCAACCACATAATAGCGTCCGGCAATCAGCTCTCCAGGGCGTTTTTGAGCTGCACCAAACCCAGCCGCCCAAAGATAGCGATGAATCAGCGGCGTTTCGCAATGGTGGCAACGTTTATCGCCTAGGGTGTTTGGAGGGTCACCACAGGCAAGGTTGGGGCAAGAGATCAATGGCTCAGAACTGCTCATGGGCTGGTACACCCTAAACTTGTCACAACGAATCGAAAGGCTAGAGCACTGAAGACTGGAAACAACTGAGCGGGGTTCTCGATTGTTTCTCTACAGCCTACTGCACGATTTGGATCGGGCCGTTGCTGTGATAAGACAGCGATCATAGCAGGGTTCGGTCGCGTTGCACCCAGGTGGTCTGCGGGAATGCTATGGCTAAAGACTCAATCCCACGGTCGTAACCGCGATCGCTCAAGTTCCTAATTTGTCACAAATCCTACATAACTAAACTGGAATGGAACGGGTCACCCTTGAAGTTATTAAGAAGCAATCCCATCATTGCAGAGCCACCTGGGTGTATGAGTTGCTACTAGCTGGGGAAATATGGTTCGTAAGACAGTCACTTTAGGATGCTGCTATGCCCTTAAATCCGACCGCGATTTGGTTGTTGGCAGGCGCAATTTTTTGTGTGATCGAGCTAGTAGCGCCTACAGCATTTGTCACTTCCATGATGGGAGTCAGTGCCTTTGTCGTGGCGCTGATTTCCTTAGTACTGCCGCACTTAGGCTTGCAAATCGCTTTGTGGATGATCTTGTCAGTAGGCCTGGTCATGTTGGTACAGCGTTTTGTCCCTAAAAAACCATCCAGCGCCATTGCAGACGACACCGAGGCGCAGACCCTGACTGAGATTCCACCGGGGCAGACGGGGCGCGTCCTCTACGAAGGCAATTCTTGGCAGGCGCGCTGTGGAGACGAAGGCATGGCGATCGCCGCTGAGCAAAAGGTTTATGTGATTGGTCGCAAAGGCACCACGCTAATCGTTATGCCAGCCAACTTGCTCCATTCCTAAACTGCACTACTGAAATTTTTAATTGAGGAAATTCACAATGAACCAATTCATATTGATGATCTTTCTAGCTTTAGGGGGCGTTGGCCTCTCGGGTTTCAAAACTATCAGCCAAGGGAATGAAGCTTTAGTCGAAACCTTAGGGCGCTACAACGGCAAAAAACTTAAGCCCGGTGTCAATTACGTGATTCCGGTTTTAGATCGCGTCGTCTACAAAGAAACGATTCGAGAAAAAGTTTTAGATATTCCGCCGCAGCAATGTATTACCCGCGATAACGTCTCAATTACCGTAGATGCGGTTGTCTATTGGCGGATCGTCAACATGGAAAAAGCCTGGTACAAGGTGGAAAACCTCAAGTCGGCAATGGTCAACTTGGTCTTAACCCAGATTCGAGCCGAGATGGGGCAACTTGAGCTTGACGAGACTTTTACCGCGCGATCGCAAATTAATGAAATCCTGCTGCGTGAGTTAGATGTGGCTACCGACCCCTGGGGCGTAAAAGTGACCCGGGTAGAGTTACGTGACATCGTGCCCTCAAAAGCGGTACAAGAATCGATGGAGTTGCAAATGTCGGCAGAACGACGCAAGCGAGCCTCTATTCTGACTTCGGAAGGGGAGCGAGAGTCAGCCGTAAACTCCGCACGGGGTAAAGCAGAAGCCCAGGTGTTGGATGCGGAAGCTCGCCAAAAATCCGTGGTGTTGGATGCGGAAGCCCAGCAAAAAAGCATTGTGTTAAAAGCTCAGGCCGAGCGACAACAACAAGTGCTGAAGGCGCAAGCAACGGCAGAAGCGTTACAAATCATTGCCAAAACTCTCAAAACTGACCCAGGCGCTCGCGAAGCCTTGCAATTTTTGCTAGCCCAAAACTATTTAGACATGGGGATCACCATTGGCAGCAGCGGCAGCAGTAAGGTGATGTTTATGGATCCTCGCAGCATCCCCGCCACCTTAGAAGGAATGCGATCGATAGTCGGCGATCGCCCTATCTCTGATCTAAGTGAGCTTGATTTGAATATGTCGAATTTAGGATCTGAAAACGGCACCAACGTCTAGAGATTCTTTAGAGGCAAAGCATTTTAGGCTCAATGGGCTAGTGAACCCTCCGGAAACGGCTGGGTCAGGGGCGTACTCAGATTTACGCTGATGGTGAGAATCACTCGAACTGCATGGCGCGATCGCAGAAGTAAGACAGCATGGGCAAAACACCTCGAATTCGGATTCCCCCAGAAGTTCGGAGATACGTCTTCGACCGCGATCGCGATCAATGTCAAAGCTGTGGGCAGACTCAATTAGAGGTGCAGTTAACTGTTGATCATATTATTCCGCTAGCCCGGGGCGGCTCTAATGACATCAGCAACTTACAAACCCTGTGCCTGAAATGTAACCAGCGCAAGCGACATCATTTAGATCCTCGCTTTAAGCGCCACTTTGAAACGTAATCAGAGACTTTGATGAGCGATCCGCAACCGGCTCTAAACTGGCAAACTCTCACCATTGAAGCTGTGTCCGTTCCCGCTGCTCAGCCGCAAGAGACAGAACCCTTTGACTTAGACGCGATCGCCAAAACGGTTTTCAAGCTAACAGAAGCAACACCTCAGATTCAACCTCTGACCCAGCCAGAGCTATCAGTGCAGGTGAGAGCAGCCGTGCAGCGATTGGTTGCCATTATTGCTAAGCTGCGATCGCCCGAAGGGGGTTGGCCTGCCGACTTAGAACCAACCGTTGAGAATTTGTTGCCCTACGTCACCGAAGAAGCTTACGAGGTCTTAGACACCCTACACATTGATGGGGTTGCGCCTCAAGTTACGCTCACCCAAGCTTTATCAGATGTTTTGCAGACGACCACGCTGCCGGGTTATCTGTTAGTCGAAGAGTTAATTCCTCGGCTGCTGTGGTACGTGGCTCGTGGCTCCTATGATCTGATGCGTTTACTGTGTGGTGTCGAAGCGAATGTGTTTCAACCAGGAGAAGGTTGGCAAACGGGCATTGTTCGCTTGGTCGCCATTCTAGATGCCAAATTTGACAGCGATCGCCACTGGGCACTCGATTTAGCGACTTACCAACCGCCAGCGACCGTTTTAACCGAGCAAGCCCTGATTCGCTCTGAGCAGGAAACATTTTGCCCACAGCCGACCTGGGTTGCCAGTTTAACCCAGCAGCTCTTACAACAAATTCAAGCAGTCACGCCAGAAGCTAGCACCTTCATTGATCCGGTTTTGGTAGAGTTGCTTGCCCCTAGTCAAGATTGGCAAACGGGTTCACTGCAATTGAAGCTAGCGTTTGAATTTACGGCAGGTACTCAACCCGCGATCGCTGAAGTCAATGCAGCTTCGGCAGAGCAGACGGGCGAACCCAACTTAAAGCTCAAGTTCACCACGCCGACCGTACTAGAACAATATCTGGAGTCACGAGTACAGCAACCTCTAGATGCGGCGATCGCGCAACTTCCGGCTCCTGATACTTGGAATCGCGATCGCCTACTTGCCATGCCGACGAGTCAAGCTTTGGCAACCATTGTTGAGGCAGCGGCCTTGGTGGCTGAAGCAGTGCCACAGACCAGAGAGCTAGGGCAAGACTGTGCAACCCACGCGGGTGTAGTGCTGGATGATTGGCTACCGCAATTGCTGTGGCAGCTCACCAGTAGTTCTTATGAAGTCATGCATTGGATTGGGGGTCTGTCAGCTAAGGTGTTGCCCACAGGCGATCGCTGGCAAGCAGGTACTCTGCGCTTATGGACAGTTCTCTCACTCAAAACTGCTGATCATGATTGGTACTTTGATATTTCGACTGGGCAAAGCTTGAAAGCGATTCCTCCGGCGTTGGCAGCTTCAGCGGTGATCCAACTCGACGTTGCAGAAAAGTCTCCCAGATTGCAGCGTGTGGAACCAGTGCTGACTCGATTAGTGGCGCAAATGCAAGCTAGCACCCCGTTGATGCAGCAGTTGATGGAAGGTACTGAGGTAAACCTGCTTACTCATTCAGAAAGTTGGCAACCAGCCTTGCTGAAGTTAGAAGTAGGGTTAGAGCTGATGTCTGATCTCGATTGGTGCAATTTGTAAGCAAGTGTGAGGTTTGATTAATTCTGAGATAGGAAGCGACCTCAAGCACTCACTAACCTGATTAAGATGAGGGTGTGAATCTTGCTGATGCCCTAGGTGCAACCGTACGGCAGGCTGACATTCGAGCAAGCAGATGTACACCTACGCCTTTCTCCAGACCCCCAACCTTCCTCTTGAACTGCCTCAGGGTATCGCTGGCCCGTTGCAGTTGATGAGTCGCGATCGCCTTGCTGCCTTGGTAGAGCCAGACCTGTCTTTTGAAGCGCTACAGGCAGATGACACGCAGTTGGTGCAGGCGGTCTTAACCCATGACCACATCATTTGCCAGCTCTTTCAGCAAACACCACTGTTGCCGTTGCGGTTTGGCACCCGCTTTGTTTCGGAGATGGGCTTGTTAACGCACCTAGAGGCTCACTGCCAAGATTATTTAGTGAAATTGGCAAACGTTGCTCAAAAGGCTGAATACACGCTGAAATTCACGCCTTTAGTGTTGTCTACCGAAACGGCTGTATCGGCTGAGTTGCAAGGACGGGATTATTTCCTGGCTAAAAAACGCCGCTTCCAAAATCAACTTGTGCAGCAAGAACAACAAACAGTGGAATGGCAAACGGTCGTGCAAGCGATCGCCGAAACCTACCCCCACCCGGTGTTAGGAGAGGCGCAGGATGGAAGTCAGCGAGTCTATCTCCTCGTCCCCCAGCCAGCAGAATCTCAACTTTACGAACAGCTAGAAACCTGGCAATCGCAATGTCCCCACTGGGTATTAAGCCTAAGTGAACC
>CBIHQL010000329.1:0-5291 GCA_966211855.1 uncultured bacterium | reverse complement strand
CTAGAAGTCCTATTTATGGACTCGTTCATTGATACTCACTTCATCACCTTCTTAGAGCGGGAGTACTCAGAGGTTAAGTTCTCGCGGGTAGACTCTGATCTCGATGACACCCTGCTCGAAAAAGACAAAGCTGCCGATATTGTTGATCCCACAACCAACCAAAGCCGCAGCGAGCAACTCAAAGAGCTATTCCAAAAAGCACTCAATCGCCCCAAAGTAACGATCCGGGCTGAGTCACTCAAATCCGATGACCCCAACGGCACTCCACCTGCGATCGTGCTACTTCCCGAAGCGTTGCGCCGTCTGCAAGAGCTAAACGCCCTCATGCAACAACAGGCGGCTCAGTTCCCCGAAGAGCACATCTTGGTGATTAATACCGCCCACCCTTTGATTCAAAACCTGCTGACCTTAAACCAAGGTGCGATCGTAGAAGCAGGCGGTGAGTCAATGACAGGTAGTTTGACCAACTTGATTTGTCAGCAAATCTATGATCTGGCTTTGATGTCGCAAAAAGGCTTCAACGCCGATGGTATGAGAAACTTTGTTGAGCGATCGAACCAAGTGTTGACCAAACTCACCGATCAGGCAGCTAGATAGCTTGTGAACTCAATGAACCCATTGCCTACATAACTCTAGGCTACAGCCAGCGATCGCTCACAAAATTGTAGGTCGCTGGCTGAATTATTTGGAGTCCACGAAAGCGTTGTATACAATAAGAGACTGCACCTAAATTTACAAACTTCAAGATTGGAGCTCAACATGTCTCGCAAATGCGAACTAACCGGCAAAAAGGCCAACAATGCCTACGCCGTTTCCCACTCTCATCGTCGCAATAAAAAGCTGCAAGAAGTTAACCTGCAGTGGAAGCGTGTTTGGTGGCCTGAAGGCAATCGTTGGGTTCGTCTTCGTTTATCTACCAAAGCAATCAAGACCCTGGAACACAAGGGCTTGGCAGCAATGGCGAAAGAAGCAGGCATTAATCTCAACCGCTACTAAAGCACCCTGTAAATTTAGTGAGCCTGTGAGGGTACTTAGTTTGCCCTTGCAGGCTTTTCTGGTGTTTATACAGATAACTCTGCTTCTCTTCATCAAATCTATAAAAATTTAATATCAGCAGCAAATTTTGATGCAAACTGATAGTTTTTTTAAACTAAGTGGGTAAGATAGATGCGACTGATCTTATGCAAAATCTTTACGAAGTTGTGATGAAGTTGCATTGGGAGCAGTTGAAGAAGGCTATCGTGTGTTCTGAGTTGGATCGATCTGGAAGACATCTCACTCCCTAAAACCAATGTTTATCGGTACAGGCAGTTAGAAACCATTCGTTCCTAAGTTTCTTAAAGACTCAAGCTAAGTCATCGTCCATTCTCGTGATTTTCTCGGTTGATCCTCCTCGCTCAGGCTTGTTAAGACAGAGACGATCAACCTCGAAATATGAAGACTTTATCTGTGCTTCTTTAACGGCTCGCAGCTCTCACAGTTATTTTTTACTAACGCTGCTCTCTACTGAATTAATTTACAGACCTTTTCATCTGGAACAGGAAAGCCATCATGCCAACTCGCAAAACTACTAATAACAAGTTGACCAACTGGCTCTTACGCAGCCTGCTCGTCGTTGGCCAGCGTACCTCTTCCACTCAAGCTGGCTTCGTTTTGCCGACGGTTGTGATGGTGACGTTGGTAGTTACTTTACTTACCGCAGCTTTAGTAGTCCGCTCGTTCGATCGCGCTAAAAACGCGAGCAATACTAGAGTTAACGAAGTTGTTCTTAACGCCGCTACTCCTGCTCTAGATCGCGCCAAGGCTAAAATCGATGCATTGTTTGATGATCCAAGCCTGCCTCGTTCCACACCTGCTGATATTGCACTCTACAATGCAGTTGCAAACAACCTTGACAAATATACTTTTGGGGATGAAAAACCTGTCAAGGTTCTCTATGACATTGATGGTGACAACACAATTAAGACCATTAAGAGTGACCCAAGCACTGTCACGATAGATAAGAGTGAGTCTTTGGCTACGGCTTGGCGGTTCCCTGTTGATACTGACAATAACGGTAAATTTGACAGCTATACCCTCTACGGAATTTATTTTCGCAGCCCTAACATCATCAATGGTCAGCCGAGTAGCGCTCGAAATCCATTAGAAGCTAGAACTAAGCCTATGGATGACGCTGCTGGCACAGGACAGTGTGCTGCGGCTTTAGGTTCTGCTGCTAGCTTGGTTGGCAACACAGGCTGGTATAAAACAGGATCAAAAATTAAGAAAAGCTTTTTTACCTATAGCGTTACCGTTCCGATCAATAACCCTCCTGCGGGAGATACAAAGTACGAGAAGTACGTTGGTAACAAAGGTTTCTCGGCAATTGAATATCAACAAGATAGAGCCCGAATTCCGCTTAGTAATAACGCAGTTGTCTACGAAGACGATTTGCAAATTTCTCCGGGTCCTGCGTTCCGCCTAAACGGTCGAATTGTTACCAACAGCAACTTCCTGGTTTCAAAAGTTAACCAGCCGATTCGGCTCTATCAAGTTAGCAGCAAAGAGTCTTGCTATTTTGATGAGGAGAGCGCCAAGATTTTAGTTGGAGGCAACGTCAGCAACGGAACTTTTACTAGAACCACTGGAGACGAGGTCAACGTTGACTTATTCCAGGGTCTTGGTAAGGACATCAAAGCTGATAAAGTCAATAGCACTAATAAATCGACAAGCAATGATGCCAATGTCATTGCTTACAATAGCGCGGCCTATAACGAGCGAATCAACCTACTAGTTGAAGCTCAACTCGCTAAAGCAGCGACTACTGACCCTAGTGATGTCAAAACTAAGGTTGCTGCTGCTGATGCCAGCGTTCAAAACGAAGTACGTAGAAAAGAGCTAGAAATCTATTTTAGAAATCGAACTCGTCGAGTTCCTTTCTATGAAGTACCTGGAACAAGCGGGACAGCAACCGCACTCGGTACCTACACAACAACCAATGTGCTGCAAGGATCAGGGGACACGCTTCGTCCACCCGATGCCTGGATATACCCAACAAGCCCGACAGATGGAACTACAAGTACTGGTTACACTGGTCTAACCCTCGTTACTAGTCAGCTCCAAGCTCTTAACCCGGACAAGCAAAAAGAGCTACGCAAAGAAGACTACTTAGGCGATCGCATCAAAGTGGGCAATAATTTGCCGTCACTGTGGTGGTTCACTAAAATCCTTAATTTTGCTAGTGATGACCAACCTCAAGAGATGACTGGTGTCGCCTGGACAGATGGCTCAACTCCTCGAGGGCGTTACACCCGAGTTCGCAGACTAGACGATTTAGGAATCACAGATCGGAACGGTTTCTGGGAACAAGCTTCTACAGCAGGCTTCAATGCTGCCGACCAAACAAGCGGAGGTCTGCGAATCATTACCGGGGCTGGTGTTTACGAACGGAAGAATTCTTTCCTGCCGCCACCAAAATATGATGACCCTACGACTGCGGCAATCGAGTCTGGGGCCGAATATATTGACCCCCAAAATACGGCTTACAAGTACCCGATGGTATGGCCTGACACCATGGCTATGAGCTCAGGGGGAGCAGATTCGCAAGTCTTTAATAATGCAGGAACACCTGGCTGGACGCAAATCCCTAGTACTTTACCTGCCGCTACCACTCCCACCATTGACCCCAATACATCCCAGTACGCCAAGGGTGACCTCCGCATGCGAGCTGCGGCAGTCTATCACTACACTCAAGACGCTTATACAGGTGGCAGTGACTACCAAACACCGATCGCCTGTGTAAGTAGCTATTACGACCCTACCAACGTTACAACTGCCAAAAATCAGGTTAACATTGACGGCGGTTATGGTATTGACACAACCAACGGCAAATCTAATAACGGAGTTGTGTATGCAGCACCCACGACAACAGCTGCTACCCTAACAGGGGTTAGCGGCCCTAATGCCTCGACTAACCTCTTTGGTGGCACTGAAAATTCCACAACCTTACTAGAGCGGCTTTACTATCAAGCCAACTTGAAGTTTCCGAATGGACGCTTCGTCAATGAGCCATTGCGTGATGCTCTGATTAAAAAAGCTGGAAACAAGCCTCTGACCTTGAGAGAGCAGTCTGCGATCGATTCTACGATTTGCTCTTTGAACATCCTGAGCGGTACTATCTCGCCCACCGATAGTCTGATTCCACATAAGGCTATTAAAGAGGTTGCGTTCTTAGATGGCAGACAAATTAAGGCAGCCAGCAAAGATAACGACGCTACGCCTGCTCTCGAAACTTTTA
This sequence comes from uncultured bacterium, assembly GCA_966211855.1. Taxonomy (GTDB): domain Bacteria; phylum Cyanobacteriota; class Cyanobacteriia; order FACHB-46; family FACHB-46; genus CBIHQL01. Next base: position 1,015 of record CBIHQL010000329.1, on the reverse strand, counting down.
CCAACGACGGTAGAAACACTACCGATGTCAATATCAAAGATCAAGAAGGCTACCTTCTAGAACTAGAACAGCGACAGCCTCTAGAGATTCGGGCAACAGCGCTTGATATGGACTTACTGAGAACTAAAACCATTAGTGGTGGTGCATCTCAGGAATATCTATTGCCGAACAGCGGTATTATCTATGCTTCTCGTGATGATGCGCTGCTCGATCTCAGTGATGACCCCGCTCGGAGTATTGACCAGCGTAAGCTTGCCAGCCCTGTAGACTTTAAGCTTGACCCAACACGTCGCCCCAATGGCATTGTGCTCTTCAATGGCAGCAAGCTGTGGCGCACCAACACATTTAGAGAAGCTGAAAAGGGTCTAATTTTTGCGACAGATTTGCCCACTTATATCCAGGGATCTTTCAACCTCCATACGCAAGAGGAGTTTACCACCCCTGATCTGCTAGAGGACGACTGGGGAAATTTCTACGATCGCAAAGCTGCCAATATCAACAAGAACTTTGCTTGCCGCAAAGATGATCCCCGGCTTCCTGAGTGTACCGTTGGCGATGAGTGGAGGCCCGCGACTGTTTTATCAGACTCTGTAACGGTGCTCTCGCAAAACTTTAAGTTCGGCTTCCGTATGGATGGTGACTACGATTTGCAAAACAACAACGGAAATGCTAGCTCAATCTTTAACCGCTTGAATAACGGTTTCTGGAATAACAATTTTGTTACCAGTCGTGATTTCACAGATACCGATTACTCTACGGGAACCACAGGAGAAGGCAGTTCTTACTTCAATAACTTTGTCACTCCTGTTCAACGACGAGCTCAGGTGCCTGAATATGTCATGGAAATCTGCCGCAAGCTACCTGTCTCAGAATGCCGTGCTGGTGACTGGGTTGTGGGTTATGACAGAGATGGTAATGGCACCTTAGACGCTACCGAGTTGAATATTAGAGCTAAGGATATTCCGTTAAATACGGTTGCAGCAACTTCCCTGGCCTCAGGTACAACTGCTCGCCC
>CBIHQL010000328.1:0-5291 GCA_966211855.1 uncultured bacterium | reverse complement strand
GGCAGATTTTCACCAGCACCTCATTAATTTCACCCGGATTCAAGGCAGACAGAGGTTTGAGAAATGGTGAGTGATATTGCCCGACAACTTTTGGGCGAGTGGCTGCGGTCATCGGGTGCAACGACCACCGACTTGCCGCGATCGCCTGCTGGTAAGCCGATTGTGCCGCCGCTTGAATCTGGTCGAGGTGGAGCGAGTTAGTGGCGCTATAGCCAAACTGACCATTCGCCAGTACTTCCACCATCACCCCAAGCGTGGTCGATTTACCGTTGGCTTCAGGGCGACCGTCACGGACTGAGTAAGTGGTAGAGGCATCTTGCACGGCGCGCAACCCAATCCACTCTGCTGGAAGGTCAATTGCCGCGATCGCCTGAGAAAGTTGAGAAAGCATGATGAGGGAGTCTCAATCAATGTTGAGGAGAAAAGTTAGTAAAACAGGCGCAATCGGAGGTTAACCGCGATGCCAAGTTGTAGCACCACCGGGTTGATCGACCAAGATAATGCCTTGAGCTTTGAGTTCGTCTCGAATGCGATCGCTCTCCCCCCAGTTCTTGGCTTTGCGAGCGTCTTGTCGTTGTTGAATGCACGACTCAATCTCAGCATCACTCAAGCCATCGGTGGTTACTTCCGTCTCTGGTTGAGTTTCCAGCCCCAGCACTTGCGCGAGACACACCAGTATTTGCCATTGCGCTTGTAGGGTTTGAGCATCGGTTTCGGTTTTGCCTTGGTGAACCAGCAAATTGCCTTCGCGACGCAACTCTTTGGCTAACTCAAACAGTACCGAAGTCGCGATCGAGGTGTTGAAGTCGTCATCCATCGCCGTTTGGAAGCGTTGGACTGGCTCACTTGCAGCATCAATTCGCATGTTAGCAGGGTTACCAAAGTCAGGATCTTGGCGATCGCTCCACCCCAATTGCTCCCCGTACTGATAACCAAAGAGCAAGCCTTCGCGGAGGGTCTCCCAACTGTTTTTCGCTGAGGCGATCGCGTCGTCTGTGAAGTCAATCGGTTTACGGTAATAAGCTTGCAAAACAAACAGCCGCAGCGCCATCGGATCAAAGCCACTGTCGAGCAACTGCCGAATCGTGGTGAAGTTGCCCAAAGACTTAGACATTTTTTCGCCGCCGACATTCACCATGCCGTTATGCAGCCAATACCGTGCCAGAGGATGTCCGGTCGCGGCTTCTGATTGGGCAACTTCGTTTTCGTGGTGGGGGAAAACCAAATCTTCGCCCCCAACGTGAATATCAATGGTGTCACCGAGGCGATCGCGCACCATAGCCGAGCATTCGATGTGCCAGCCAGGACGGCCTTTGCCCCAAGGCGACTCCCAAAATTCTTCACCAGGTTTGGCAGCTTTCCAGAGCGCAAAGTCAAACGGGTCTTGCTTTTTCTGTTCTTCAGCAGAAACCTCTACGCGACCACTCGCCCCGGCTTGGAGGTCGTCTAGCTTACGACCCGACAGTTTGCCGTAATCTTGAAACTGCCGCACTTTGAAATAAACATCGCCCTCAGCAGCGTAGGCAAAGCCTTTTTGCTCAAGTTCATGAATGAGTCGCTGAATGCCATCAAGCGTATGAGTTGCACGAGGATACTCATCGGCTTCGAGAATATTCAGCCGTGCCATGTCTTCAAAATAGGTTTGGGTAAAGCGATCGGCAATTTCTCGCGGTGAAACACCTTGCTCTCGCGCCCGATTCAAAATCTTGTCGTCGATGTCGGTGAAGTTTTGCACGTAGCGCACCTCGTATCCACGCCACTGCAAATACCGCCGAATCGTATCCCAAACGATGTAAGAGCGAGCATGACCCAAGTGGCAGTAGTCATAAACGGTCACGCCACAGCAATACATCCGCACTTGACCCGGCTCTAGGGTGTCAAACGATTCTTTGCGGCGGGTGAGTGTGTTGTAAAGCGTCAGGGTCATGGTTAATAGATCACTAAATTAATACTGCTACAGAGTCCATGCAGTCCTTCCAGACCTCTCCCTAAACCCCTCTCCTGCGAGGCGAGGGGCTTTGAATCTTGCTCCCCTTCCCTGCTAGGGAAGGGGTTGGGGGTTAGGTCTCAAGGGTATATACACTTCAGCTCTCAAGGAAAGGATGTTTGGGGTAGAAGTTGGTCTAAGGCAAAATACTCTTCGATTTTACAAGGCCATTTGCCCCTGCACGATCATTTTGGACCCGCTCAGGAAGCAGAGCGATCGCCTACTATAGGAATAATTCGACCTCAACCTGCGATTCGATTCGTTACCAGCAGATTATGAGGGGAATCAAGTTTCAGCTTTCATCATTTATCTTCTAGCAATTACTGACAGTCACGCTATGCAATCAGCCACCAATCCCGCTTCAGCTCAGGCAATGGACGCTCCTAAGCATGGTCTGCCAGTCACCATCATCACCGGATTTTTGGGCAGCGGCAAAACCACCTTGTTAAACCACATCCTTACCAACCAGCAAGGGGTGAAAACGGCGGTACTGGTGAATGAATTTGGTGAGATTGGCATCGATAACGAGCTGATCGTGCAAACGGGCGATGACATGGTGGAACTCAGCAACGGTTGTATTTGCTGCACCATCAACAACGATTTGCTAGAAGCCGTTTATAAAGTCTTGGAGCGTCAAGATCGAGTCGATTACTTAGTAGTCGAAACCACGGGATTAGCTGATCCATTACCTGTGGCACTGACCTTTTTGGGCACCGAGTTACGCGACTTGACTCGTTTGGACTCGATCGTCACCGTGGTTGACTCAGAAAATTACAGCCTCGATTTGTTCAACAGCCAAGCAGCCTACAACCAAATTGCTTACGGCGACATCATTCTGCTTAATAAAGTCGATTTGGTTGATGAAGCCGATGCCGATTCGCTAGAGCTAAAAATCCGGGATGTCAAGCAAGATGCGCGGATTTTGCGGACGGTGAAAGGTCAAGTGCCGCTACCACTAATTTTGAGCGTGGGCTTGTTTGAATCAGATAAGTACTTCGACGCGAACGACTCTCAAAAAGCTGATGAGCAGCACGACCACCACGATCATGACCATGATCATCACCATCATGATCATGACCATCATCACCACGATCATGACGCTCACGACCACTCCGCTTGCGATCACGATCATGGTCACTGCACCCACGACCACGATCACGACCATCACCACCCCTCTCACTTAGAGATGGATGGCTTTACGTCACTGTCCTTCCAGAGCGACAAGCCATTTGCAATTAAGAAATTCCAGCACTTCTTAGACAGCCAACTTCCCGCTAGCATCTTTCGCGCTAAAGGCATTCTCTGGTTTGACGAAAGCCCCAAACGCCACATTTTCCACCTCAGCGGCAAACGGTTCTCGCTCGAAGATGAAGAGTGGAAAGGCCAACCGAAAAACCAATTGGTCTTGATCGGTCAAGATTTAGACCACGAAGCCCTGCGATCGCAACTCGAAAAATGCCTCTGCATACCGTCAACCAACCGGGGTCGTGGGTTCGGTAAATAAACATTCCCGTAAGGGCGAAGCATTCGGTAGCTTAATGAACCGTTAGCTCAGAAGATCATGACCGAATGCTTCGCCCTTACCCTTCCGGTGAATCTCTGTGCTTTTTCTCAGGTAGAGAATTATTTGCCTCTCTAGAATGGGAAAACAGCGCGGGGATTTTTTTATTTGGAAGCTTGTCGTCAGGTGCTGGTTTGTCAGTACACCAATTGTTTGAACCGAGGAGCCGCAGAGGTTTTAGCAGCGTTTCAAGAACATTCAGTAGTGGGAACGAAGATCGAAGCAAGTGGTTGCTTGGGGCAATGCAACATGGGGCCGAACGCTCATGTTGTTCCCGATGAAGTTTGGTATTGTCGCCTGAAACCGGAAGATGTGCCTGCGATCGCCACCCAGCATTTCAAGGACGGAAAACCCGTAGAATCCTTACTGCATCCTCGTTTTCATCCCAGGTTTTAATATGCGAGTTGTGGTTCAGCGGGTTAAGTCATCTCAAGTCACGGTCAACGGTGAAGTGATTGGCAAAATTGGTCGGGGCTTGAATCTATTGGTCGGCATTTCGGGCACAGACACCGAAGCCGAACTCGATTGGATGGCTCGCAAGTGTTTAGAACTACGGTTATTTCCCGATGCAGAAAATGGCAACGGTCGCTTCGATAAATCGGTTCAAGAAATTGATGGCGAACTCTTAGTAGTTAGCCAGTTCACACTCTATGGCGATTGTCGTAAAGGCCGCCGACCTTCCTTTGACCAAGCCGCACCCCCCGCGATCGCCGAACAGCTCTATGAACAATTTGTTGCCAAACTCCGAGCCAGTGGCCTCAAAGTCGAAACCGGAAAATTCGGAGCCATGATGCAAGTTGACATCGAGAACGACGGCCCCGTCACCCTACTCCTAGAACGCGAGGCTCCATAAACCCACCGTAGGGTGCGTCACACGTACCGATCAAGTCTCGATACCTTGCAAGAACTTACAACACCACGCCCACAATCATCCCAGCTAGCAGCACAAACCCCAGCCAGACATTTTGGCGAAACATTTGCCCATAAGCCGCTGCGGGTAAACCATTCTTTTGCAGGCGGATGAATTGCCAAGCCCAGCCTGCCACCGCGATCGCCCAAGTTGCCCAAAAGCCGAAGTGTAGCTGCATGGTTACGCCCAACCACGCCAAAAACAAAGCCGTGCCAATGTAAAACAACGCGATCGCTTGGGGGGCTCTGGCTCCAAAAAACAAGGCGCTAGAATTCACACCTAACCGCCGATCGTCCTCACGATCGGGCATGGCATAGACCGTATCAAAACCTAATGTCCACAAGACCGTCGCCGCCCAAAGTAACCAGGTGGGAAACTCTAGCTGAGCAGTGACGGCTGTCCAACTAATCAGGACGGCAAACCCCCAGGCGATCGCCAGCACCAACTGCGGCACCGGAAACACTCGCTTTGCCGATGGATAGAGAATAATCACTGGCACAGCCGCCACACACAACCAAAAAGTTAGCGGGTTGAGATAGAGCGCCAACCCCCACGCACAAGCAAACGCCACCAACATCACAACAACCCCGGTCGTCACTGAGAGCGATCGCGCCGCTAACGGTCGATTTCGGGTGCGCTGCACTTTGGGGTCAATGTTGCGATCCCACAAATCATTGACGACACAACCCGCAGCACTGGTGGCTAAAGTGCCTAACACAATTACGCCGACCAAAGGCCAAGGCGGAGTACCTCGTGCTGCCAAAAACACCGCCCATAGCGCCGGAATCATCAAAATCAAGCGGCCTTCTGGTTTATCCCACCGCAACAGCCGG
>CBIHQL010000327.1:0-5292 GCA_966211855.1 uncultured bacterium | reverse complement strand
CCTTAGCAGCGTTACATGATGGTCAGCAATATTTAATTGAAAAATATAGCCTCGCTCTCACACCTGGATTGCAACTATTACCGCCTCAACCATTGTCTCCACAAAAATTAGATACCCTTGCAGGCGGACTGTCTCAAGCACGTCAAGGCTTCTCTGCCCTCCCCGGTGTCGCCGAAGAAATACAGCAAATCTCTACGTTAGTACCAACTAGTATCTTGTTAGATCAATCCTTCACCCGTTCTCAACTGACTAGTAAATTGGCGTCTGTACCTTTCCCAATCGTGCATCTCTCAACGCATGGACAGTTCTCCTCTGAGTCAGAAAATACTTTTTTGCTCACCTGGGAAGGGAGAATCAAAGTCAAAGACCTCGACCAACTGTTAGAAATGCGCGATCGCCAGAACCGCCGACCCATTGAACTGTTGATCTTGAGTGCCTGCCAAACCGCAGCAGGAGACAAACAAGCAGCACTGGGACTCGCCGGGATAGCGGTACGTTCAGGTGCCCGTAGTACAGTTGCTACTCTTTGGTCAGTGCAGGATAGTTCGACCGCAGAACTGATCACTCACTTCTACACCGCATTAAAACAACCAGGTATCAGCCGAGCCGAAGCGCTACAACAAGCCCAACTTTCACTACTGCGATCGCCCAATTATCAACATCCCTACTACTGGGCACCCTTCGTACTGGTAGGAAACTGGCAATAAGGAGATCTTGTTACTCATCTCACAGGCTCATTGGCGATCGCGGCTAAACCCACACTCGGTTGCGACAAAAAGTCTACCCATATCTTTGCCACAGCTGGATCTGTGGGCTGCGATCGCCGCACTTCCGCTAAAGTTGTCACCGCATCATACCAAGCGCCCTGCTCCCCATACCAGGCTGCCCGCTCTACAGCCGATTGCTGACTGTTGGGAGCCTGAGAGGGAGCCACACGCTGTATCCACGCTGTCACAAACGGATCATTCGGACTAGGGCGATCGCCACATACCAAAACCACCGCCCATTGATAAGTCTTACCCACCTCTAAGGAAGGTAAATTTTGATCAAACTGAACTCCAACAATTCCCGCCTCACCCGTAATCGGTATAAAGCGTTGGGAGTGCTGCTGTCCCCCTTCTGCTTTGACGCTCAAAACCATCTGACGAGCCGATGTCTCTGGCAAATACACCCAAACCGTAGGCCGCGCCGCCCAGGTTAAACCTACTTGATTGCCAGGGACAAGAGCCGTCAGTATCTGAGGTTGGACAGGTGAGTCACTTGGATTATCTGATGAGTCTTGAGGGCAGGCGCGATCATTCCGCGACCCGGCTCCTCTAGTTGGTGGCGGATTCCCTGTACCCGATGGCTTAAAAAAAACCTGAGGAGTGATTGTGTGAGAGGATTCAGAACTTGGTTTTGAAACTGGAGAACTTCCCTGAATAGATGTTTGTCCTAATACAGACTGTACTCCAGTGGATAAAAAGAGACCAACAAACATTAGGATGGATAACGCCTGGAGATGCATAATCATTTGCTCCCTGATAGTGCATGATCCAAGCATACAGTGGTATAGCCTGCTGCCCATCTTATCCATGTCTTGAACGAGGCAACAGGCCGTTGCTGATTAAAAAAGGGCTAGCGTGAAATGAGAGCACCAAAAATCTTGATTTCATTACCTCAGTAAATTCTTGAATCTATTGAGAAGGTAAACCTCTGGATCTTACTTAAATTTTGGAAGCATATTTTTTAAGTTTTTATATCTATTATTCAGATAATTGATTAAGATAAAGAGAACAATTTATCCTATCAGGGTGGTAAACGCAATATGGATATTGCAGCACTGTCAGTGCTTTTGGGTTCTTGTTTGCCTTTTCTGATGAAACTCGGTGGAACGGCTGCTGGGAAAGTTGCGGAAAGTGCTGGCAGCGCAATTGGCCCGGATGCGTGGGAGACAGCAAAGAAAATTTGGGATAAGCTACAGCCCAAGTTGGTAGCAAAAGAGGATGCCAAAATTGCAGCAGAACAGTTGGCTGCAAAACCTGAAAGCGAGGCACGGAAAGCAGTTTTTCAGGAAGAGCTAGAGGCCCTGCTAAAGGAGAATCCAGACTTAGCAGAGACAATCTCTCAAATCATTCAAGAAAGTCCTACATCAACAACAGGTACACAAATTAATCAAACTGTCGCTAATAACGATGGGCAAGTAATGGGGCAAATGATGGGTGGCAGTGCGATTGGCCAATTCCGTGGATCTGTTCAAGGTGGCATTAACCAATAGACTACTAACTCATTTCAATAGGATGCAATCGGGCTATGACAGACCTTTCAGGTTCCGGAGCGGTTTCGAGTCTTGGCTCTACTCATTCTACTCGCCAAACAGTAGACCAAAATCAGGGGCAAGTAATTGCCCAAATGGTAGGAGGTTTGGCGATCGGTCAGCTTACTGTTTATTTATCTCAAATTCCAACAACAACTGCCGAATCTACAGCGCCTTTGGTAGAACTGGGGCAGAATCCTTATCAAGGTTTACTCACATTTCGTGAGACAGATGGCGATCGCTTTTTTGGGCGGTCGGTTCACATTGATCAACTGTGGCAGCGATTTCAACAGCTTCATGATGATCGTTCCACAATTCGGATATTGCCTATTTATGGTCCATCAGGCTCAGGAAAGTCATCATTGGCACGGGCAGGGTTAATTCCAGCGCTAGGCAAAAAACCGTTACTAGGACGTGATTACGCTCGTGTCGTCGTGCTGACCCCTGGCAACCATCCTCTAGAAGCATTAGCCACCGTGCTAGCTCGAATCACAACACATGATCCTATGCCTGTGACTAAAACAAGGGAGTTTAAGGAGGAACTGCTGCAACCCAGCAATCAACAGGAATTCGATGGGCTGCGCCGTATTGCGGGAGTTTTTCCTGACATTAGCCTTTCACCACTGATTGTATTGGTGGATCAGTTTGAGGAGATCTACACACTTTGCAAGGATGCAACAGAACGCAATGCTTTTGTAGAGAATTTGCTATGTGCAGCGAGCGATCGCGCTCAACGCGTTTCAGTGATCTTGACCTTACGAAGCGACTTTTTGGGAGCTACGCAACAACATCCAAGACTAAATAAGCTCTTTTCGTCTCAGGGGTTTTTAGTGCCGATCATGCAGCCAGAAGAGTTGGCGATCGCTATCACTGAACCTGCAAAACAAGCTGGCTACATCTTGGACAAAGCGACTGTACAGTGGCTCATCGAAGAAACTCAGGATCGGGAAGCAGCATTACCGCTCTTGCAATTTGCCTTAACTCAAATTTGGGAAGGTCTCCGGAGCGGTGTAGAACCCGCAGATACGCTTCAACAGATTGGTGGTGTAGGTGGCGCGCTGGCAAGCGAGGCAAAACGGCTCTATCACTCCCTAACTCCCGAACAGCAGAAAGTAGCTCGATGTGTTTTTCTGGCCCTTGTGCAAATCAACGAAGACAATAAAAGTACTCGTCGCCGTGCTGCCATTTCTGAGCTGATTACAGGAGATAGCAGTGAAGCGATTGTTCGAGATGTCATCGATCGCTTTGCTCGACCGGGTGTTTGGATTCTGGTAATGTCCTGCAATGAGCAGCAGGTTGAAATGCTTGAAGTGGCTCATGAAGCCTTGATTCGCAACTGGAAAGAACTGCAAGAGTGGCTAAAAGAACACTGGGAAACCCTCCGCCAAAAACGCAGAATTGAGCAGGCTGCGATCGAGTGGAGAGATAGAAAGAAATCAAAGGATTATTTGTTGCAGGGACGATCGCTGCGTGATGCTAAGGGGTTTCTGCAGACTCACAAAGACAATTCCGAAACTGCCCTGTCCAACTTGGCAACAGAGTTGATTAATACAAGTCGGAGAAAGCAACAAAAAGGATTTTTGAGAATGGTCTCACTTATCTTAATTTTTCCTGCAATGGGAACGTTGGTTGCCATCCATGTATCTCTCCTTATTCTAGCTCAAAGAATAATCATGAGTGAAGATGAATGCAAACAAAACCACGTGATTCCTATATTAGTTTGGTATATGCTTCTGGTAGGAGAGAAAGACAATTTTGAAAACTCTGTTTTTTGCAACGACAACCTAAGCGGTATTAACTTTGCTGATTCAACTTTATGGAGAGCAAACTTTAGCTCGTCACAACTCGAAAATACAAATTTCCAAAGGGCCTTTCTTAAGGAATCCAATTTTCAGGATGCAAATCTCCAGGATGCAAACTTTAGTGATGCTTCTTTACAGGAGGCGGATTTCCAGAGAAGTGTTTTACATAGAACAAATTTTACAACAGCAAAGGGAATTACTGACAATCAACTTGTAAAGGCTAAACTTTGCAACACGAAACTCCCTGAAAAATCTATGCTTAATCCTAATCGCGACTGCAAAAAATTGGGGCTTCAGTAGTTAATTATTTTTTGAGGGACAGTCGGTACAATTGTGATATTCTGCACCACATAACTTTTTACGATAACTTTTACTCTTAGGATCGCAATCACAAGACCCACAAGAAGAGTCAAACATAGAAAAAGATTCGTTCGAGGTAGAAGAAGCTTCATGTAAATTGCCAGCCTCTCCTAGGATCTCAACTGCTAGTTCTTGAAGAGATGTATCTTCTGACTCTTCCATTATTTGAGTAATGATTTTAACAGCAGATTCTTTATAATAATTGAGTTTTAACAATCCTTGAGCAGCCAGCAGATGTCTTCTGGTAGCAGATTGCTCCTGCGATGACAAACATTCGTCTAAAATTTGTCTCAGGGAAAAAGCTGTTTTCGATTTTAATGAGCGGGGTATAAAATTAGCCTGGGATAGCGAGATTTCTATATTATTAATTCCTTTGTTCTTCAAAACTTTTTCAAATTCCCACAGTATATCATCAAGATTCTCTTTAAGTTTAGAGTAGTCAGAATTCATGATTATTGTTCCTTTTTGTTTGGGCAAGAATTGGAGTTTCTGAAACTTATTTATATTTAAACTGAGGATACTGGTTGACTGTAAGTTAGTATTGTTTTGAAAGCTTTCTCGAACAGCCATTTGAACAGCTACATAAGCATCGGCTAGGCCATAACCCGTGGCTAAATCAGGACCCGCACGGGCAGATGCGCCACTGCTAGAGGGGTTGCTAAACCCTTCAATGACATCACGGGCAGTTTGTTGCAGGATTTGTTTGGCTTGGGCAGGCGATAGATTAGGATTTACCTGCTTCATCAAGGCACAGATACCCGCCAATTGGGGAGCAGCAGCAGAGGTGCCACTAAAGGCAGCCCATCCATCGATCGCCTCTGTACCATCTTGGAC
>CBIHQL010000326.1:0-5293 GCA_966211855.1 uncultured bacterium | reverse complement strand
CTACTCAATCAAGGAACGCTCCTTGATGTAGGCACTCCAAAGGCGATCGCCAACCGCTACATTGCTCTGCTAAATTCAAACGGAGCTGAGATTGATGTTGAAGAACAAGAAAAGTCAGAAGTTTACAAGAACCCTGAGAAGTTCCTCGCTTTAGATTCAGACTCACTATTAGCTGATGCCGATGCAGAAGACGATACGACGGCATCAGAGGCATCACCTCTAGAGCTAGAAGCTAGTGTAGAAGCTGACAAAAATGTTGTGATTGTGGCTTCTGAAGACGAAGAGAAAGGATCTCTAGAATCAATCTCAGCAGATGAATCGAGTTCTGTATATGAGCCTCTAGAACCAAACTTGGAAGATGAATTGAGTTCTATAGATGAGCCTCTAGAACCAAACTTAAAAGATGAATTGAGTGCTGATAGATCGAGTGCTATAGATGATTCTGACACTCCAATTTTAGAGGTGGTTGAAACTGAATTTGAGATAGAGTCTGAATCAGAATTGGCAGTGTCTTTAGCCTCGGAAGTAGATGCTGAGGCAGAGGCTAGCCCAGACTCGATCGCAAGTGAGCCTACTACCTCAGAGCAGTTAGAACTCCAGTTAGGGGATGCGACGATCGCAGAGCACGCAGAAACTAGCCCTATAGAAGATAATGCGATCGCTACTGTAGATAATGTCACTACTGTAGAAACTGTAAAAGCTACTGTGAGTGAACAGCTACAGGAGCCACAAGAACTGCCTCTTGAACCCGACACAGATGGCGCAGAGATAGCGATCGCTCCCGCAGTACCAGAACCTATAGTAGATGTCTCTGATGTGCAAGTGACTGTAATTCCTGTGTCTCAAGGTTGGAGTCCACCAGAAGCTGCTTACCAACAACCGCACATTCCTAACATTCCTACCCATATAGATGATGACTCGGTAGATCTCGCAGAGGCACTGCAAGACTGCCAGTTGTACCGCTATGGCAATCAATCTGTCCAGGTTCGTAGCGTTAAAGTCTTCGAGTTAGGACAACTTAAACAGGCAACAACCCCCGACCAACAAGCTGCTACGAAACTGACGACAGGCTCACCTTTAGACATTCTAATTTCTTTAGCAGCAAGAGCCGATGTGTCAGACTTAGTAGTTGGAGTTTCGATCCGTAATTTGATGGGTTTGGTTGTCTACGGCACCAACACCTATCTACAAAATCTGTCTTTGCCAAACTTAGTAAAAGGGCAAAGTTTAGATGTCAACTTTCAATTACCGTGCTTCTTTAATAGAGGAGTTTATACACTAACAGTTGGGCTTCATTCAGATGAAGGATTGAGCTATGACTGGATCGACGAATTAATTGTGTTTGAAGTAACCAATATTAAAAAGTGTGATGGCTTGATTGATTTGAATGCGAAGATTGAGATCAGCCAGCCTCGTCACTATACCGTTGTGTAGCTATAAAGCGGCAAATAATTTCTAAATGATATTCTGCTGAATGAACCAAGCTGGAATTGACCGATGACAAGTGAGATGGACAATTTTGAACTCAGTGTCGATGACATTGTAGGAATGATTCAAGAGGAGATTGAAAGACAAAATAATTTGGCAAGTCTAGATTTGCCGATCCATAATCCTCAAAATCTATCAACCAATACCACTCAGTTTCCTGTTGCTTCTGTTGACAATGTCATCGATCCAAATTTTTTAGTCTACGTCAACAGCCTAATTACTTTGGCAGAGACGAAGTCCCACGTTCGTCGAGAATGGCCGAAACCATTAAACCGCTTTCCCTTTAATTTGGAAGTCAATAAGTGGTTTCAAAAGGTCATCTTAAAGTTTTTAGCGGTTTTATTTCGAGATCAACGAACTATTAACTTGCTATTAGTTCAAACGCTGAGAGAGTCCTTAAACTTAAATCAACGCTTAGCTGATCAAATCGTAGGCTTACAAAGCCAAATAAATGGTATTTATCAATCGCTGCATGGTATAGGCGATCATGTGAATTCAATGGCTCCTACATTAGATGGGGTTGCCCACCAAACCCATCTTCAAGAAGAGCGTTTGAATGCTTTGACTCACCTCTTGGAAACGTTGACTCAACAAATGCAAAATCATCAGCACGAAAGTCTGATGGAGCCCATTCAAGCGTTAACTCTTCATTCTGAAGCGACAGACCAGTCCTTGCAGGCGTTAACTCGACACGCTGAGGCGACTGATCAGCACATTCAGACTTTTGCTCACCATTCAGAAACAACAGGCGAACACCTGCGATCGCTAGCCACACAAGTTGACGTCGTGCATGGGCAATTGCAAGCTCTTTCTAATCAGGGTGCTGCCAAAGATCAAAAGCTTGATAGCTTGACTGTAGACATAAAGACAATGGGCGATCGCTTACAAACTCTCAGTGATCAACACGAGCGAAATGACAGTTACGTCAAAAGTGATTTAGCCCAGCAGAAACGATTAATAACTTTATTTTTAGAGCAAGCACAACAACAATTCCCCGATCTTACTCAACCGCGATCGGATTCAGTTTTTAAGACTGAAAACTACCATGCCTTAGATGCCTTTTACATTGCTTTAGAAGATGAGTTTCGTGGAAAACGCGAGGAAATTAAAGATAGACTGAAGGTTTATCTACCTTATCTAGACTCCGCAGCCCTCAATATTCGAGACTCACTAATTCTAGACTTAGGATGTGGGCGTGGTGAGTGGCTAGACTTGTTGCGCGAGTCAGGCTATACAGCACGGGGCATAGACCTCAACCAGATTGCTCTTGAACAATGTCGTGCTAAAAATCTAGACGTGCTAGAAGCTGATGCCTTAACACATCTCAGAAGTTTACCAACAGCTAGTGTTGCCGCTGTAACGGCTTTTCACCTGGTTGAACATTTGCCATTTGCAATACTTGTTGAGCTGCTGGATGAAATAGTTAGAGTTCTTCAACCTCAAGGCTTAATAATTTTTGAAACTCCTAATCCCGACAATGTTTCCGTAGGAAGCTGTACCTTTTACTTAGACCCAACTCATCAACGTCCTCTTCCTGGTTTGATGATGGAGTTTTTGACTAGGAATCGCGGCTTTACTAAAGTAAAACTTCTAAAGTTAAATTCTGCTGCTTCCGATTATAGAGTACCCGACACCTCAGAACTTGCGAATCGATTTAACGAATGTTTTTACGGGCCAATGGATTATGCCGTAATAGGAGTCAAACCATGAGAGTTGTAATAGCAACTGTACAAGTTCCTTTTGTGAAAGGAGGAGCAGAGATACTAGCAAGTGGTTTACTCAAAGCTGTGCAAGAGGATGGACACGAAGCAGAAATAGTATCGGTTCCTTTCAAATGGTATCCACCAGAGCGTCTACTAGAACATATGCTGGCTTGTCGGCTTTTAGATTTAACTGAATCTTGTGGACAAAAGATTGATCATGTTATTGGTCTAAAGTTTCCAGCCTACTTAATACAGCACTCTAGCAAGTCAATGTGGTTACTGCACCAGCACCGCACAGCCTATGACTTGTGGGAGGGAGCTTATAGCGACCTAATTCACTTTCCCAATGGAGTTCAGATTCGCCGCGCTATTATTAATGCTGATAATAAAGCCTTTCAAGAATGCAACTCCATCTTTACGATTTCAGGCAATGTTTCTAAGCGGCTAAAACAGTTTAATCAAGTAGCTTCAACACCTCTTTATCATCCTCCGCAAAGCGCTGAAAAATTCTACTGTGAGAGAGAGCAAGGATACTTTTTCTTTCCAAGCCGCTTAACTACGATTAAAAGACAAGAACTAGTATTACAAGCACTCGTTGAAACTCGTAAACCTGTAAAAGTAATCTTTGCAGGCGAGGCAGACCATAATGTTTATTTCGATCACCTTATCAATGTTGTAAATAAATTACATCTGCAAGATAGAGTGACTTTCTTAGGAAGAATTAGTGAAGAAGAGAAGATTCAACACTATGCGCAGTCTTTGGGAGTGATTTATCCACCTTTTGATGAAGACTATGGTTACGTCACTTTAGAAGCGATGTTGTCTTCTAAACCTGTCATTACTTGTGTAGATTCAGGCGGCTCTCTAGAGTTTGTGAAAGATCAGGAAACAGGTCTAGTAGCTGAGCCAACTTCTCAATCAGTGGCAGAAGCCTTGGACTTACTTTGGCAAAATCGAAGCTGGGCACAAGAGTTAGGAAGTGCTGGTAAGGAACGTTATTACGCGCTGAATATCACTTGGTCTAATGTTGTAAAAAATCTGCTGCCATGAAGCTAAATTGGTTTTCTCCCTTACCACCCGCAAAAACTGATATTGCAGGATATGCGACTCGCGTGTTGCCCACTTTAGGTCAGTCAGCAGATATTGTAGCTTGGACAGATCAGCCACAGTGGGATCCAGAGATCGAGAAATATGTAGAAGTGCGCCACTATGATTCGCCTGAGTTGCCTTGGCCCGAGGTCAATCGTGCTGATTTAAATATTTATCACATTGGTAATAACCCCTATTTTCATCGCAACATTTGGGAAATTAATCGACGCTGTCCTGGCTTAGTAGTTCTGCATGATTTGAAGCTTCATCACTTCTTTGAATGGATATATCACCGGCAACCTAATGGCCGAGAAATTTATCTAACAGAAATGGCTCGTTACTACGGCCTTTCAGGTAGAGAAGCAGGTGAAAAATACTGGAGAGATGAACTGTCGATAGATTTCATGGCCGATCGCTATCCTCTAACAGATTTGGCTTTAGAAAATGCTTTAGGGGTGATAACTCATACTCAAGAGTCTTTTAACATCCTTCAACAAGTAAAGTATCGACCAGTTGCCTATATACCCCTGCCTTATGTGTCTAAATACTTACAGCCTCCAATAGTTAAGTCTAGCTGCCCACCATATCAATTAATTATATTTGGATATATATCAACTAATCGTCGTTTAGATAGTGTATTTGAAGCTTTAGCAGGTTTGCCCGAAAGAGATCTTTTTCGCCTAAACATTTATGGTGAGATCTGGGATCAGGGTTATCTTAACAGCCAGATCCAAAAGATGGGTCTTCATCACTTAGTTACTGTTCGTGGTTTTGTAGATGAAATTGAGTTAGATAAGGCGTTAGCCAATTCCCATCTAGCGATTAACTTAAGATATCCCACCATGGGAGAAGCATCGGGTAGCCAACTACGTATTTGGAGTCATGCTCTTCCTAGTTTAGTGACGAAGATTGGTTGGTATGCATCATTGCCTGAAACAGCAGTTATTCACATTTCTATAGAGAATGAAGTAGACGAAATTCAAAGGAGTTTAAGAAATTTTTTGGCTATGCCT
>CBIHQL010000325.1:0-5294 GCA_966211855.1 uncultured bacterium | reverse complement strand
GCTGCATTGATGCGATCTCCAGGTTGCAGATGGCTGACTGAGGCTGCTCCTTGCCAGATCACCTGAGTGCCTGTACTGGAAAGGGTACCCCGTCCCGGACGACTTTCTAAAATCTGCTGCCATAGGACACCCTGATCTCTAGAAATAAACAGACCATCTCGCTCGGTTCCTGCGACTAAGAAGTTGGCGGGGGGATTGTTGTCAAATGCAAGATTTTCAGCACTGACGAGAACCTGAACGCTGGTATTCCCTAATCCGGTGGGTTGCCAACGAGGGGGAGTCGCTGATCCTCTCGTTTCCTCCAGCCGCAAAACACCACCTTGAGCGGTGCCGATATAGATTCGATTTTGATGCAGGGCGATCGCTCGGACATTGGTATAAACCAGCCCCTCCTTTAGCTGCTGCCACTGTTGGCTCTGGGGCTCAAAGGCAAAAACTCCGGCTGTAGTTGCGGCAAACCAGCGATCGGGGTTGTCTGATTGAGGTTGAGCCAGTAAAGCTTGCACAGGTAAGGGGAGACTACCACCCGGCGCAGTTAGGCCATCCCATAAGGGTTTCCAGGTGCGCCCCCCATCCCCTGAGCGAAATACCCCTGCCGTCACCCCTGCCATGACCACAGTGCCACTAGTATCGATCGCTAGAGCTGTCACTTGGCTGTTGGTTAATCCCGTATCTCGCTGTTCCCATTGAGGAGCATCGACTCGCACCCCTAAATCTGCCGCTTGAAAGACTCCACTTTCGGTGCCTACCCAAAGATTGCGCTGTAAGACATGCAGCGATCGCCCTGAATCAGTGTTCAATCCTGCATCAACCGCCATCCAAGTTTGCCCGTCATCCTGAGAGCGATAGATACCTCGATCGGTTCCGACTATCAACGAATGGAGAGACCGGATGTGAGTCACAGTGACAGAGAGAATGGAGCGATCGCGCAATCCCTTGAGCCAATTGACTTGTGGGGTCTCCGTCTCCAGATGAATCATTCGATAAAGGCCACTCGTTGTCCCGATCCATAGACCATGACGATCGACTCGCAGCGATCGCACAGTTGCTCTTGCAAGAGACGGAATCAGTTGCCAGGTTTGCCCAGTATCCTGAGAGAGCCATAACCCTGTCTCTGTGCCAGCTAGAAGCGATGTTTTCCAGGCTGCCAATGCCGTCACCGTTCTATTTTCTAATGCTGGCACTGCTTCCCAAGTCATGCCGTGATCAGGCGATCGATATAATCCCCGGCGCATACCTACGAACAAAGCTGCTCCACCTATTGAAAAAGAAGCTAGATTCGTTCTGGTAGTGTCTGGCTCTGGCTCAAAAGCAGCATTAATTTTGAATTGCTCAGCTCCTACAATTGCCGTCACAAACCGACTTTGAGCATCTGTCCCTAAAAGAGTAATCAGATCTCCTACATTTAAATCGGTTGTGTCAGTTGTAGATAAAGTGGTGCCGCTGACAATAGCAGAGATAGGTGGGCGATCGCGCTTTGGCACCTTGACAACAGCCAACGCCAAAACCACATCTTCAGGCAATGCCGAGATCCGCTGCCATCCGTGGTTAATATCTGAGGTTTGATAAAGCCCCTGTTCGGTACCTGCCCAAAACGTAGCCTGCCCAGAGCTTCGATCTCTAGCAGTCAACCTCAGCAGCGCATATACAGGTTCAGCTTTCAGACCATAGAGTCTCTCCCAGCGATCGTCTGTATTCAGGGAATCACTGGCATTGTCTGAGGAGAGGTGATATAACCCTACATCGGTTCCAGCAACGAGATCTGTATTCAGCACCGTCAACACTCGAATGCTCTGAGCGTCTAGTCCGCTAGTAGGAGAGCTCCAACTAAATTGAGTACGATAAATGCCACCGATATGATCGAGACTGAGACGACTATGTTGTCCTCGAACGATTAAAGTCTGTTGGGGCTGGAGATTTTGGATAAACTTGCTGAGAAAGATAGTGCTGGATTTAATCGGATCTTGAAAAATATCAAAGCCGCGATCGCTGACTGTCAAAGGCTCTAGAGCTAAGGGTAAAACTTCACTGCGGGCAAAAACTGTGGTAGTTCGCAACCCAAAATCATCGGGATTGATCGGCTCATCTGGCTCGATGCGGGTGATCTTACTATTGAGACCAAAGGCACTACGTTGAATGTCAACTCTCTGATTGACTCGCCGGACAGCAAGCCGAGGGGGCGCTTCTTGGGCAGGATTTTGTGGGTCGCGATCATCAAATAGAACCAACCAACTATCCAACAAAATTTGAGGATACAGAGTGTCTAAATCAATTTGACGCGGGTCTTGAATGCGGAACTCAGGCCACTCCAGGGGTTGAGGCGGTTGGCTTTGCGGTTGAATCAAAGAGGGGGCGATCGCGTCTGAGTCTCCCTGTGTTGGTTCTTCGGTAGCAAACCCTTTAAACAAACTACCCGCAAAGATGGTCTTGGTGGTGTCACTTACCGCGATCGCACTCATGTCTCGGATCGCCAGATCTTGATTGAGCGATCGCCACGTAACTACGTCTAATTCGCCAGTACTGTTTTCTGAAAGGTAGATGCCCTGATTAGTTGCAGCAACTAGGTAAGTACGTCCACCCCTGACATAGGTTTCTAGTGAACGGACTGGTAAAGTCTCCAGGTTAGGATTGTCGCCATGAATCGGATTCCAGCTCAAAGTGGTATCTGAGCGAGCAGCCCGAAAAACGCCCTGATCAGTCCCAACAAAAACAAAGTCGCTATTGGCAGCGATCACAAAAACTCTTCTCTCTAAGAGACTCCCTTCATCCCAATTTTCACCATAATCTTCAGATCCGAAAACGCCAGTATCAGTACCCGCCAAAATATCACTATCCTGAAGGTGATAAAGCGCATGAATAGTTCTTTGTTTCAGGTTTTGCGATTGCCAATTTTTGCCTTGATCAATCGAACGATAGATGCCCTCATCGGTGCCCACAAAGATATAGTTCGTCAGTAGTCTGGCAGCAGCTAAAGTTCCTGAAGATAAACTACTGCTCTTAAAAGGAGTATTAATTCTTAAAGATGTATCTGATTCTATATTTTCTTTTTGAATCGTTGAAGTTTGTGTTTTCCCGCCAATGGTAATTTTAATTTCAATGACACTAGAGACATTATCAACCTCTGCACGAGAAGCAATATCGTCAATAAATTGAGCTAGCCGCAAAAACTCTGTACCGTCTCCTTGAACTTGATTTCCCTGGCTGATAATTTTTCCCTGGCTAATGGCTAAGATTTCAGTTTGACGAGCCGTAAAGATAGGTGTTGTTGGAAGAGTGATATTAAAAACATCAAACTCAACGGTAACTGTCGCCTCATAAGTGGTTTTGTCTGTGAGGTTTGATGTCTCAAAAGGATCTTTAAGTATCAGTTCTGTATTTGAAACAACTTGAGCAACTGGTTTGTCTTGTCCTGCAACGATGAGTACACTTTCACTGTCCAATTCATCTCGAAACAGAGTTTCTGTACCAAAGACTCGATCTCCATTGATCAAAAGAGTTCCGGTTAAACGTCGAACTTGATTGGTGTAAGTAGTGATGCAGCGGACGACAGTATTTGGCAGGCTAGTATTGATCGATTGCCAATTATTTTCGCCTTGGCTTTCAACCCGCACAGATCCTGTATTGATCGGCACCCAGTTGCTGCCTTGATCTTTAGAGTGGAAAACGCCACCATTGGGAGTTCCGGCAAAGATGGCTTCGTTGAAGGGTGAATCTTTCGCAGCGATGTGGAGCGCTAAGACATTACGGTTTGTCAGTCCCTCATTGGCGGCTTCCCAAGTATCACCATTGTCGAGCGATCGCCAGATTCCTTTTTGAGGAGTACCCACATAGAGAGTTGTATCTCTCACAGCGAGACAAAGGATATCGTCATCGGGTAAGCCTTGACTCGCTGCCACCCAGCGATCGCCATTGTTATTAGAGCGCACCACACCACCCCGGATAGCTCCTCCAGCTTGGGCGATCGCGGCTAGTTTAATGTCAGCAGGCATGATGTCAAAAGCGGGGGCATTGGTGCCAAACAGAGCCGCTCGCTGACGAAACACATAAACTTGCGGATTGCGGAGCGTGGTGGCGATCGCTGGCACCGAGCTTGACCAGCGCACTAACGTATAACCTGCCTGGGCATTGGGCAGCACTTCTGTCAGCGGTAGAAGATAGGTGCTAATCGTCGGCTGCTCATCGACCAATAACAGAAAATCCCCAGCTCGGAGTTGCGTGTTGGTGCCTGCGAGGTAGAGCTGACGGGTTGTAGAAGTGATGGTCTGAGGACGGCTCAAGCGAGGATGAATCGCATTCCACTCTCGGTAAGCCGTGAAGGACTGACTGGTTTCAAACGTCTGGGGCAGTTCATCTTTGACAGGTACACTCATCACCTGCGTACCTTGAGGAACGGTGACGATATCTGGCGAGCCGGGAGCTTCTTCGACCGTGAAAGTGAGATAACTGCTAGCCGCAACCCCAGGACTGAGTTCATACCCCGTCGCTCGTACTAGCTCTAGAACCGATCGCCGTTCTGTCGCAGTGCGCAAAAAGCCTTCATTGGCGATGCGCTCTTGGTAGAAAGTCAACACATCAGTCACGATCGCCCAGGCATCTAACAACGCGATCGCGGGGTCATCCTCCGCACGGGTTGTCAGCTTGGCAAGTGGCGATCGCCCCCAGGTTTGCCGCAACACGAGAGGCAATAAAGCTAGCAGTCGTTGCCGCACCGTCGCAAACTCACCAATCCGGTAAGCGATTTTTGCTAACCCTGGTCGGTTGACAATCGGTTGAGGCGTTGATTGAGGCTGACCTACTTCACCGCTCATAGGCCACCTTCCAGACTTAATTCAACTCTGCCGTTTTCGGGGGTGCTGGGGTTGTTATCTAAGCGGGCAATCTCCAGCCGAGCCAACCGGATCACCCCAGCATTGAGTTCTTGCGCATCTGGTTCACCCCACCGCTGAAACCGAGTCACTCTGACCGACTGTACCCCTGCCACCTGCATTGCCGTTGCCACCACTCGACTCAGATAAATCGATTGCCCAAAAGTAAACTGGTCAGGGCTAAAGAAACCCACTTTGCCTTCTACAGTGCTGCGGCTAAAAGCATCGAGCAGACCCCGCTTCACCGAACTGCGAAAATACTCTGCTTGAACTCGCACCACGATCGCAATGTCTAGGGGGACAAATCGTGGGTCTGAAAGCTCAATGTCATGCCCTGCGAGACGAAATTCTTCTAAATAGGTCAAGAGCCCCTGCTTAAAAGCTTCATCAAGCGGGCGTCCCTCTTTTCGGTCAATGGTGATGAAAATT
>CBIHQL010000324.1:0-5326 GCA_966211855.1 uncultured bacterium | reverse complement strand
ATAAAAGCGCCCGACTTTCACTTATACAGTTTCTACTTTCAGAACAATGACCCGTTTAATAAACGCATCCTTGAAAACTTTGTATTTGAGAGTGTCGGTGGGCGAGAAAACAACAATATCCCCTCGCTCTAAGTTGTGGAAGTGATAACTAAGCTTATCGACAATTAAGCGATCATTAATTTGCAGCGTGGGCAGCATCGACCCTGACGGGATATAGCGTGCTTCTGCAACAAAGGTGCGAATCCCCAGCGCCAAGACAATACTGAGGCCGACTGTTTTAATCCCTTCCAACCACGGATGTTCAACTTGTTGCGGGGACTGGTCATCAGTTGTTTGGTTTTGCACGCGAGTCATAGGGGGTGAGTTAAAACGCAAGAAATGAGTAACAAACACAAAGAAGGACAGATTACCAGCCTATCAATTTGATCAGGCAAACGGGCTGTAATACCCAAAACATTTCAGGCTAGTGGTAGATCTGCCTAGCAACCGAACTCGACTGCCACTCTCGATGAAAGATACTTCCACAGTAGACTTCCTTCTGGTAAATTGGCTCTCTTTCACTGCTTCCTGCCACGAATGCTGCTGGTTTACTAAACGGTTAAGTAGAGGGTGGGAGAGAGGCCAGGTGAAAGTGTTCAGGTTGCCCCAGGTTGCCCAAAGCTCCTGCTAATCTTAGTAGATCAGGAAATCATAGACGCACAAGGGCTGACTTTGTTGCCGGGGGTCATTGATTTGCAGGCTCACTTCTTCACGGGGCTAGTACATCAAGAAGATTGATTGCTGACCTATGCGCGAGGCAGAGTGGCCTCTCTCTATAAGAAATGCCCAATTTTCGCCCGCGAAGCACCAGCCCAGCCGCTTTAAATGGAACCGCCGAGCCGGGTTTGAAAAATAACGCTGAACCGCGCTTCTCAGCTTCAAAATGGGCACGCTGAAGCAAGGTGTGTCGGTCAGCTCAGGCTTCACCAAGCACCCAATCAGGACATCGCAGTATATTTTCCGCCGAGGGAAGTATGGAAGATTCAGCGCTGATACAGGATGCGGTTCACACCCTAGAAGCCCATCCAAACAGTTTAAAGATTCAGAAATTACTGTTCTACATTTGTAAAAGCCGTTGGGAAAATAACCCGAAACAATTACAGACTGCATCTTTATCTGAATTAGTAACTGATATTCTTCAAATAGCTTTGAGTCCAGACACACTCAAACAAATTCTAGAAGAAAATACAAAAACACTAAATAAACGTGCTGAATATACTTTAATTGCCAATGTAATTTTTCAGAATCTCAGGAAGTTATATTCCACAACTGATCCCAGCCTTGAATTTAATACTACCTCATCAAGTTTTGCTAAAGTTTCTCAAGCCTTAGAACAGGAAGCAAATTCCAACCGAGCCAAAAAACTACTGCTCTATGCCTGCCGAAATATTTGGGAAAATGACCTCACTCAATTAGAGCAGATTTCTTTTAGCGCTCTACTGCCAGAAATCCGAGAGATTACCAATACCTTAGAGGATCTTGAGCTGATATTAGGTAGCATTGTTAACAGCCTGAATCGGCGCACTGAATATGCTTTAGTTGCAGATACGATTATTCAACACAGTCGTTTACTATATGAGGAAGTGCAGCCAGCGACTCAATTGATGTTCAAGTCTGAAAGCGACACAACTGAAATTGTGAGTAATCAGTCTTGTAACACCGCGATCGCACAAGAGCCATTAACAGAATTAGATCGCGATCGCTCGTTTTTTGATCATCCTTACAGCCAAATTGCTCGACAACTAGAGCAAGATCAAGCAAATCTTCTGCGAATTCAAAAATTACTCTTTTGTGCTTGTAATAACTATTGGGAAAATGATCCCCAAAAGTTAGCTATTGCGCCCCTAGCTAGCCTACTACAGACCCTCCATACCTTGAGTCCTAGCTTGGTCGATCTGCAATCTCAACTTCAGGCGATCGTCAACACCCTCAACCATCAAGCTGTTTATTCATTTATTGTTTCTGAAATTGTTCAAGCTTGTATTGGGCTATATCCAGTTGCACCTATTAGCAATCAATTGACCAAGCGAACTTATCAACCCTTTGACCTACGGTTAGAGGTGATGAAATATACGAATCCGTTAAGAGCGAAGATTCTAATTTTTTCAGTTTTATACCATCAGTTTTTATTTGACGATCGCGATTGGTTTGCCCTCAAAAATCATGACCTAGATACGCTGCTCAAGAACTTATTTGATCAGTGTGAAACCTTGAGCGCCCTCACCGCCCGCTTAGAAATTACTGCCAGTTGTCTCCCTGATTCAGAAGAATACAACCAAGCAGCCGGAGCCATTTTTCAGTGTCTCAAACCTTTTTATCCAACTATTGAGCAAGCTGAGGCTTTGCCGTTTGGACAACCACAAGCGATCGCCAATCAAAACCCAGATCAAACCAGTATCAGTCACTTTGCCGAAGCCACTCAGCTCAATCCGGCTGTGTTCTTGAGTGAAGACGAGCATACTTGCCAGTTTTTCAGCACGCCATCACGTAGAAAATCTGCCGTAGACGATGCATCTACACAATTAGAACCAGAATTATTCGAACCTTTTCAAGCTGGTAAGCCTTCTATCTCTTAATTTGTATCAACATTTTTATTAACTATGGATGCTACAGAACTGCTGAATCTCTATCAAGCTGGGTCAGTTAACTTTGCCAATCTCAACCTCAGTGCGATCGCCCTCAACAGTGCTGACTTAATTGGTGTCAACTTCTCGCAGTCTGATTTGCGCCACGCCTCTTTCTTGTTTACCTATTTGAGCCGGGCCAATCTCAGCAAGGCCAATCTTGTAGGGGCCAAACTCAGCGGTGCCAACCTCAATCAAGCCGATTTGCACGATGCCAACTTAAATGACACTGACCTACACGGTGCCAGCTTACAAGGGGCTGACTTGCGTAGCGCCAATCTCACCCTTGCCACGCTGATTGATGCCAATCTGATCGGGGCCGATTTGCGGAATGCCAATTTAGGCGGTGCCGATCTCACCGGGGCTTGTTTGCGAGGGGCTAACTTTCGGCAAGAAACTCGACAGGCGATCGCTAGTTTGCGAGGCACCAACTTAGTCAAGGCTGACATGCGCGGAGTCAATCTAACTGGAGCCGATCTCACGAATGTCAACTTACGCGGTGCCAATCTCAGCGAAGCCATGCTCAGAGATGTTGACCTGAGCGGGGCAGACCTCACCCACGCCATCCTCGACGGTGCTTTTTTAACCGAGGCCAAACTACACGGGGCTCTTTTAGTTGAAGCTCAATTGGTCAACGTCAAACTAGAGCGTGCTGACTTAAGCGCTGCTGATTTAACTGGAGCGAATCTGCAAAACTCAATCCTCCCGGACACCAAGCTCAGCAAGGCTCAACTGGCTCACGCAAATCTCCAAGCGGTGAAGTTGACCCGTACTGACTTGAGCCGAGCCAACCTCCGAGGTGCCAACTTGCAAGACGCAAATCTCATTGATGCCTACTTAGCCCGTGCCGATTTAAGCAACGCCAACTTAAGAGATGCCCTCCTCGTGCGCGCCGAACTGAGCACTACTAACTTGATGAACGCCAATTTGCAAGGCGCTAAGATGCCCGATGGCAGCATCTACAGTTAACTCAGTCCAAATTCACCTAGCCGCGATTCGGAGACGCCAAATTTCGGAACCGCGTAAATTGAGGCTCAAATAACAGTTTCACAGTCCCCACCGGGCCATTCCGGTGTTTGGTGATGATCACTTCTGCAATGCCGCGATCGGGTGTGTCTGGGTTATAGTACTCGTCGCGGTAAATCATCATGATCAAATCCGCGTCCTGCTCAATTGAGTTATGGACAACCAAATTATTAGCAATAAAGTTGTGTGGCCCTGGCACGGTTAAATCAAAAACTTCTTCCTCTCCATCGAACTCAATAGCCGTGATTTCGTCCCAGTAAATATCACTGCTTGATAGCGCTGCGATTTTGTCGCACTGAATCACTTCAGATAACCTCAGCGCCCGTTCACGACTGACATTCTGTTTATAAAGTGTCGTTCCACAGTGTGACATACCCAACCCTGATTGCATTTGGCGAACGGTCATCCCGCCTCTTTGCATCGCTGGAACTGCGTACATTCGCCATAGATCCAATGGAATTACGTCTCTGTTAGTGTTAGGAATGACTGTTTGAATGTACTCTAGGATCTCTTGACGGGCTTGAGATTTGTACTTTCCAATAGCTCCCACAGAGGTTAGAAATCTCTCAATTTCTGGCTTGCCTGTGATAGTTACATGGTATTGGTCTCTGCCTTTGCCTTGTTGAGAAACTCTTGATAATTTGGCATTAATTCCTAATCTCAAAAGCAAAGACTGCACGTCAACCGCTAGCTTTTCGCTACTACTTGCATAATAAGCAATGGGTCGGGGTCGTTTACCTTTTAACAGCTTGATTGAGCCATCAGTACTCCAAAGATGACGGAGGAAAACAGCGATCGCTGCTTGAGGCTGCTCAAAAACTTGGGCAGGGACAAATTTTTCGTATGACCTCAGCCCAAAAACACCCAATCCATCCAACCATTGAGCTACTGGATTTCTCACCCCGTGTGTCAGCCGTTGACTCGTCGTTAGATAGACCTGATACCAATTGCGCTCCTGGTAAATTCGAGGAGTAATCTGCTCACCAAACACTTGAGTTGCTAGGCCAACAACGTGATGGGCTAAATCTGCTTCTCTCGTGGTGTATTGAATGGCATGACGGGGCAGAGTACAGCCATCACCGATTAAGTGGCCCAACAGTGCTAACTCAGCATCTGTTAGCGTTTGGTTCGAGGCACTTGGCAGTTGTCGAGGTAAGGCAAGGCGATCGCCTACTTGCAACTCATCTAATCTTCGCCAACCTCTAATCGTTAGGAATTTATGGTTTCCTGTCGCCCGAATTGCTCGTCCCAAGCGAGTTTGCATCCGAAATACAGGTTTAACACCTGTCGAGAAAGCATGACTTACTAGCGATCGCTGCAATTTCAGAGTGGTCTCATTCACGGCCCAGACCGCAAAACCGGATTGCCCAACCAGCTCTCGAATGGGAACCTGTCTGCCACTATCTGACAAAGTCACTAGTGTGTCTCCAGTTAAGCAACCTGATTCTCGCAGATCCGACATCATCGGGCGCTTGTTGGTGCGAGACTCTACACCCCGACTGAGCTGAGACAGAGCAATCACGGGTACGCTTAATTCCCGTGCTAAGCCCTTCAGCCCCCGTGTCATCTTCGACAATTCCTGCACGCGGTTATCGCTATCGCTGCCTTCCATTAACTGCAAGTAGTCAATCAAAATC
>CBIHQL010000323.1:0-5338 GCA_966211855.1 uncultured bacterium | reverse complement strand
TCTTTTTTGCATTTAAACCTCATCCTCCCATAAATCTCGACCGTAAATTTAGACAGTGCTCAGGCTGGCAGGCCAAAAGACGCAATCCGACCTAAGATAAACGAGTGAGCGTTTAAGAGAGCCTACTGTGACTGTTCGAGTCCGTCTTGCCCCAAGTCCTACCGGCAATTTGCATATTGGTACCGCCCGCACTGCGGTGTTTAATTGGCTGTTCGCCCGCCATAACGGTGGTCAATTTATTCTGCGAATTGAAGACACTGACCTGGAGCGATCGCGACCAGAATATACCGAAAATATCCTCGAAGGCTTGACCTGGCTGGGAATGACCTGGGATGAAGGCCCGGTTTACCAAACCCAGCGCACCGATTTATATCGAAAAGCTATTCAATCGCTGCTCGACAAAGGCTTAGCCTACCGCAGCTACGAAACGCCCGAAGAACTAGATGCCATGCGGGAAGCTCAGAAGGCCCGCAGCGAAGCCCCTCGCTATGACAACCGCCACCGCAATTTAACGCCCGAACAAGAAGCCGCGTTTATTGCCGAAGGTCGCAAGCCTGTGATTCGCTTCAAAATTGACGACGATCGCGAAATTAGCTGGAATGACTTGGTGCGGGGAAAAGTCACTTGGAAAGGCCGAGATCTCGGTGGTGACATGGTGATTGCTCGTGCAGCCGCAGCCGACGAAATTGGCCCACCACTCTACAACTTTGTGGTGGTCGTCGATGACATTGATATGCAAATCACTCAAGTCATTCGCGGTGAAGACCATATCGGCAACACGCCCAAGCAAATCTTGCTGTATGAAGCCTTAGGTGCAAACGTACCGGAGTTTGGTCATACACCGTTGATTCTCAACCAAGCAGGGGCAAAACTCTCGAAGCGGGATGGCGTGACCTCGATTTCTGACTTTAAGAAAATGGGTTACGTCGCTGAGGCGCTGACCAATTACATGACCTTGCTGGGTTGGTCACCCCCGGATGCTACCCAAGAGCGGTTTAGCCTTGCAGAAGCAGCAGAGCTATTTAGCTTCGATCGCGTTAATAAGGCTGGGGCCAAATTTGACTGGGACAAGCTCAATTGGATTAACAGCCAATATCTGCACGAAATGCCCGCCGATCGCCTGACTGATTTGCTGATTCCCTATTGGCAAGAGGCTGGCTTTGAATTTGACCCAACAAGCGATCGCGCTTGGCTAGAGCAACTGACAAGCTTGCTAGGGCCAAGTCTGACGCTGCTCAAAGATGCGGTTGAAATGAGTCGTTTGTTCTTCACTGCCGTGGAGTTTACCGACGAAGCGAAGGCTCAAGTGCAGCAAGAAGGCGTGGCAGGTGTGCTGCAAGCGATCGCTGAAGCTTTGCCGACAGACGGTAGCTTCACCGCCGATCAAGCCCAGGAAATTATTAAACAGGTCGTAAAAGCTCAAAACGTCAAGAAAGGCTTAGTGATGCGATCGCTACGGGCTGGCCTGACTGGTGATTTGCATGGGCCTGATTTGATCCAATCTTGGCTACTTTTGCACGAGCACGGCCTCGATCGCGATCGCTTGCAGCAAGCGCTGAGCCTAGCTCAGTAATCTTGCTACTGTGGATAGTGCTTAATTAGACAGGTATGATGCTTGATTGGGGACGCGATGGAGAGCTGAATTTTTCCAGGCGATCCCCAATGAGAAACAGGGAACTCTAGTGAAACGCAGGCCGTCACTGCAACCTAAAGAGATCGGTTTAACAATTCTCTAATTGAAACTTCTCTCCGAAAATTCACTACCGTTCGCCCGCTTCACAAACAAGCAATATCTAGAGCAACCAGAATGCGCAACACCGTGCTAAGTCGAGGAGTAGGACTACCAGTCGCAATCGCGATCGCCACTGGCGGCTTGTTTGTATCTCCTGCTCAAGCCCAATCGGCTCAATCCACCTCACTGTCTATTTTCGAGAACGTCACGATCAGTCCCAAATTTGCTCCCGACCCAATGACCATTCGGGGTATTAGTGGGGGAGCTACCTCCACCAAGAATATTGCAGGCCGAGCTGACACCATGACCGGGCCATGTCTGGGCTACACCGACACAAAGCCAGACCATACATTAGTGCTAAAACAGTTTTTTAATTATCTGAGCCTCCAAGTTCAAAGCCCAGAAGATACCACCCTGATCATTAAAGGGCCGGGTGGTACCTGGTGTAATGACGATTACAAGGGCAAAAATCCAGGAATTGCAGGTCAGTGGTTGGAAGGCACCTATCAAGTGTGGGTCGGTTCCTATAAGCCCAATAGCTACCATCCCTACCAAATCAAACTGACAGAAGTGCGCTAAATATAGCCAGTATTCTCAATATGCAACGATAAGGGCGATCGCTGTTCGGTTCCGCTATTGCAGATGTATGACTTCGATCTAATGGCTGGGTTCAGCGATCGCCCTTTTGTCAAGCCTGTGTTTGTAGTTAGCTATCTGTATTTACCTCGGTTTATAAGCTCTATGCCGATTCTTCAACACCAAAGACTAGGCTTGATGGATACCATCTTAGTCCTAGTCTTTTGAAGGTTTTATGAGATTACTGTTTGTCTATCTAGAAAGGTAGACCAGGCACCTTGAAGGGAATCTTCGGGGCGCGTTTTTTCAGACCTTCAATCAGTTTATCTTTAGCAGTATCAGCCAGTGCGTTCGCTGCTGATTTGGCAAAACTGGCATCACCTGTATTAGCGACGTCAAAGATACAACCATCCATTAGCTCTGACTCAACGCCTGCTTTACGGCAAATCTTCTCAGCTTGGCGAATCTGGGGGGGTAGGAGTGAATTTAGCGAGAGATAAGAGTTGGGAAAACTGCGATTTGTGTAGGTGTTGGTGTCTTTGCCAGGAGCATAGTCAAACAGAGACTCCGTTTGGCTAACTCGCCAACTATCACCAAACTCTTTGTAGATCACGTCAAAGAAAAGTTTTTCGACTTGAGTCAGGGGCGCAGGTACAGAAAGCATGTTGCTTAAAGCCTGGCTTACCTGTCCATACGTCGAACTTTCCTTGGTGGAAATCACTTTGCCGCTGCGAGTGCGTAAATCATCGCCAGAATCGCCGTTGGCATTACCTAGCAAGCCAATATATTGCCCTGATTGATCTGCAATATAAGGCGTGATATCCATCCGACCATCACCCACTCTGACTCCTACTTGCTCACCTGTAGGGGCTGTGACCAGGTAATAGGATGAATTACCTTGGATCTTGCCACCTCCTGGTAAGTCAAGAGTTCCGCTGTCGAGTTTCGTGGGCTTACCATCCACACGCAGGGGAGTACTGGTGTCAGAGTCAGGCAGGTTTTTGGCATAAAGGGCTACACGACTGTCACCAACCTTCATAGCAACGGCAGTATTCATTGAAACTGAAGGCGACATAGCACCCTGCCGTGCCTGAACTTCAAAGTTTCCATCTGTAGACTTGACGAGACTGAACTCCCCAACAGTTTGAAAGCTGTATTTGAAGCCATCAAAGGTAATCATATGGGGATCACCATAACTCGCCCCTTTTATTGATGCTTCCTTTGATTGACGCTTAGACACATCCTTTTTCCCAACTGTAATCACCTGACTGAAATCCACAGGCTGAACCCCACCAAATGAGCCTGGCTTTGTCCTTGCGTTGACTTTCCCTTCCCCAGAGCTGGCAGTTGGTCGATAGCTATCATTACCTGGATCAAAAGCAATACTCCCTACAGCAGTAGCTTCTATCAACTCAGGGTAAACAGAAGGGGTGGCACTGACCTCCCAACTTTTAGTTGGCACACTGTAGACGGTTGGATCACCAACTTTTTGTGCAATCGCAGAGAACGCTGAGTTCTTAGCCTCAATAATCAATTTTGTCAGCTCTCCAGCACCTTCGCCTACGTTTACAAAAGCTCCAACAAACTCAATAACCTTAGAAGCTGTAAATTTGTAACCCTTATTTTGAGCTTTGAGCTTAACATCTTTCAAAAATCCGGGTGCTCTGTCCTCTGGATTAGAGAAATTGGGCTTTGTCACACTAAAAGTTAAGGCTAGGCTAGAAGGCAGAGCAGCGCTTGTATAGTCATGCACTAGTTCTATAGCAAATGCTACAGAACAAAGTGAGGATGCAATTCCAATAGACAATGCGACACCAGGTATAGCTAAAGGTGCGTCAGCCCCTCCTGATAATGCTACTGATGCTACTGCTCCGGCAGCAATTGCATAGTAAGATGCTGCCTGAGCTTTGAGGGCAATCTGAATACTGTTGTACTCCAGCGACTTTAAATACTTCTCAGCTTCTCGCTGCTTTTTCATGCAGGAATCTAGTTTTTCTGCTGTATCAATGGAGTCACATGTAATTGCATCGACTATCGGGATTGCTGCTACGTGCACATTATCTGTAGGAATTGACTGTGTGGAAGAGTTATTCCAGTCAGAAGTATAGGACACAAGGTAATTCGAGTTAGACTTTGGGCCAATTCCAACTACTGCGCTATGAGCAACCTGTGAGTTATTGTCTGACTGCATATCAGTGATGAGATTACTACTCAGGTTGCCCAAAAACTGATGTATGCCACTGTTTGAAGTTAGACCGTCTAGAACTTCAAGATCCAAAGGTTTGCCTTTAAGAAATGGGGCTGTTCCGTCTAATATGGCTTTTAGACTGTTGGGATTATTATAAGCATCCAAAGTCCACTGTAATAAAGCTAGTGGTGCCAGTTCCCTAGGTAGATTCCTGTTGTCACCGGCTAATTGCTCACGGCTGATCCCTATACGTCGAGTAACTTTATCCACGTACGTCTGTAACTCAGTCAGCATTCTTTTCGTGCTACCAGGAGCGCGAATAAGAGGTTCAATCTGAAGACTCAACGTAGGACAAATAATTTTTCCATTACCTATGGAAAGAGACGCATTACCCCCTGACTTACCTCTGGTAGGATGTAAAGGAACAGTTACAGCAATTCTCCTTCGATCAAGCCGTCTAACGGGAATAGGAATAAGCTCTTCGATGCCATCGACTTTGATGCCAGCGCTAATCTCTATAAAGTCTGCTGGTACGCCATTAATTGTGACTTCCGTAGCTGGCTGAGCAGAAGTAGTTTGCAGAGTAATATTACAAGGTGTGTTACTCTTACCACCTCTAATTTGGTTACGCTTGTTAGACTTTTGGGTAATACTTGAGTGATTAAATGAACTTAAACTAAGCCTTTTAGCCTTCAACTGGACAGGATTAAGGTTACTATCGGTATTCTGGTTGGATAAGAGTGAGGCTGGAAACCGAGCGAAAGATACATTAGTCGGTAAGGCAGAGGTATCTACTCGATTGGATAGTTCCGGTAAGGTGGCATAGCAGAAATTAGAATTGA
>CBIHQL010000322.1:0-5339 GCA_966211855.1 uncultured bacterium | reverse complement strand
GCCTAGGCCAGTTGGTGCCATTCATTTTTCTCTCTAGCCGAGGGGAGGTAGAAGACCGAATTCAAGGGCATGACATGGGGGCGGATGACTACCTGATCAAGCCCTTTGAACCCCGAGAACTTGTTGCCAAAATTGAGGCTCAACTAGAGCGATCGCGCCGGACTCACGCAGAGATTGTGCGGTTAATTCAGCAATCAAACACCACCTCATCAGAGGCACACCCTAGCCCGCTGCCTCTTACCCCAGCCGAAGAAAAGGTGTTTTGGGAAGTTATTCAGGGCTACACCAACAAGCAAATTGGCGATCGCCTGTTTGTGAGCCCCCGAACTGTACAAACCCATCTCAGCAACATTCTCAGCAAGCTCCAACTCGAAAACCGTTCGCAACTGGTGCGCTTTGCCTTTGAGCGTGGTTATCGTCCCCCAGTCGAAGTTGAAGAAGCAGAATAACCCAGCACTTGCTCAATGAGCCAAGCGAGCGATCGCCGCATTTGTTGGTACGATAAGGTTTGAGCGGAGCATCTCCGCAGCATCTCTATCGACTGCCGAGAGCAAGCTGCTGACTCATGATTTCTGGTGTGTATACTTTGACTCAACTACAGCAGGCGATCGCGGCAGCGCCCGAAAAATGGCGACCTCTCGTGTTTACCAATGGCTGTTTTGACCTGCTTCATGTGGGCCACCTACGCTATTTGCAGGCTGCAAAGTTACGAGGTCGATCGCTGGTTGTTGGCTTAAACAGTGACGCTTCTGTGCAAGCTATCAAACCATCAACGGCTGATGCACCACCGCGTCCAATCGTACCTGCCGAGCAACGCGCCGAGATCATGGCAGCCCTTAAACCCGTCGATGGGGTTGTGGTGTTTTCAGAAACCACCGCTACCCACTTGATTGAAGCTTTAGAGCCTGAGATTTATGTCAAAGGGGGCGACTACAGCCTAGAAAAATTGCCAGAAGCCGCTACCGTACATGCCTATGGCGGTCAAGTTGAACTGGTTGCCGTTGAAATTCCAACCTCGACAACGGCTATTATTCAACGCATTCTGCAAACGAATATCGAAACTCAGGCAAATTAGGCGGCTTGGCCCCTCACGGTGTCGGGTGAGGAGGCGATCGCCAAAAATTGCATCCCTTTGTCATTGATTTTGATGCCGCTTCCATCAGGAGTAAGTTTCAAAGCCCATGAATGAATTGCAGCAACTTGACATGAGCGGTTCTACCCTAGATTCCAACTCTGCCTCTTCAACTCAGGCTGGCGATCGCTTAGCCGAACTGCGCCAGCAACTCAGAGCCGAATCGACCAAAACCCAACTTCAAGCCATCCAAGAGACAGCGGCGTTGGGTGAATCGGGTCTAGACCTGCTAATGGAATTTTTGCGAGAGCGCCAATCGGCCCCAGTGACTGTAGTCGCAGGGACTGTCTACCAGTTGCTCTACAAAGCGAAAACGCCTAAAACTCAAGAATTTTTGCAAACTAATTTTCCAGATGGCATTGTGCCCCTGCGCTCTGAGCGGGGAGTGGACTACAAGCCCTTGCAACAACTATTGGCTGACGAACAATTTGAAGAGGGCGATCGCCTGACGTTGCAAAAGTTGTGTGAATTGGCAGGGCCAACCGCAGTGCAGCGTAAGTGGTTGTACTTCACCGAGGTTGAAAGCCTACCTACTACTGACTTGCAAACAATCAATACTTTGTGGCTGATCCACTCAGAAGGCAAGTTTGGCTTCTCGGTGCAACGAGAGATCTGGCTGGGTGTGGGTAAAGATTGGGATAAATTTTGGCCGAAAATTGGCTGGAAGTCTGGCAATAATTGGACTCGTTACCCTGGCGAATTTACTTGGAGCCTCACAGCCCCCAGAGGTCACTTGCCATTGTCCAATCAACTTCGAGGCGTGCGGGTAATGGCCTCACTCCTTGCGCACCCCGCTTGGCTCAACAATGCTTAGCACAATGCGCTAATTTTGAAATGAGAATAATAGCTCCAAGGTAAGCCTACAGCTTCAATCTCATCACCTGAAATGGCTGACAGTTTGAGGAGTATTTCCCTTTAAAATTTATTATTTCCGGGAAGCATTATTTGACTTCCGAAGATTAACAAGAGATATAAGGCGATCGCTCCAGTTATGGAGCGGGGTGATTCGCTGACTCACCTGCCTAGGTTTTTGGGTTAACGAATCACTTCTAAGCGATCGCGAAAATGTTGCTTTTCTAGCCTGGGTGGGCATAGTGAAGGCAGCAACTAGGACAGTAAGTGCTTCATTCGTGTAATGTTGGGGATCATTTGCCCACACTCAAGGATGATTCTCTCGCCCACTGCGTTTGTCAACTCCTCAGTTAGGGAATGCTGTGTATAGTTGACTACCCTTGGTTAAACATCAAATTAAGTCACATGATCAGCGCGTATGGGGGTAGGGGTTGTAATGGTAGACCCTGAAAACAGGCTATTTTTTCATCAAGACAGTGGGACAGGTTCAGTTCAAGAACAGCAACGTCTGCTGGCATTAGTTGAATTGGGCCTGTTGGAGGCAGAGAGTGTGCCTGTCTTTGAAGAGGCGACTCAAACAGCTGCACTCTTTTTAGATATTCCCATTTGTACGCTGGGAGTGATTGACCAAGAGCGCCAGTTGATCAAATCAGCAGTTGGCTTATCTAGGCTTGGCCTGATGAATGAGCTAGCTGCATCTCGGCAAATGCTACGAAGTGAATCATTCTGCCAGCAGGTGATTGCTAGCCGTCAAGTGCTGGTGATTCCAGATACGGCGAGTGACCCAACCTATGCCAGCAGCTTATTAGCACAACGGTACCGGATTCGGGCCTATTTAGGTGTTCCTCTAATTGACGCTCAAGGTCATTGTTTAGGCACCTTGGCAGTGATGGATTTAGTGCCACGAGACTTTACCCATCGAGATATTCAATTTTTAGAACTCACTGCTCGCTGGAGCATGAGCGAATTTGAGCGGAAACGGTTATTGAAGCTACAATCGGTTCCTGAGTCAGCTTCTTTAAAACCTGCTCATGAGGCGAATGTCAGCTTGCCTGCCTCCACTGCTAATGCGATCGCGATTTCGCTAGAACAAGCAGCGTTGACGTCTAAGAATGGTGAGCGATACCCAGCGCCAAAGCCTCCTTTCGCTAATCCGATCAAGATTCAGTTACTAGCACAACTCACTCAAGAACTCCGAACTCCGTTGACCTCGGTCATGGGGATGACGAGTGTTTTGGGCCGTGAAATCTATGGGCCATTAACTGTCAAGCAGAAGGAATATCTCAATATCGTTTATCAAAGTGGGCAATATTTGCTGTCGCTGGTAAACGAAATTTTGGAACTCGGCAGCTTAGATGAGAATGCTGAAGCGTTGAATCTCACGTCTGTTGATATTGAAATGCTGTGTCAGCAGGCGATCAATACGCTAGAGCAAGCCGCTAACCGACGAGAGCAACAAATTCAACTGACCATTGAACCGAGTTCGCGAATTTGGTTATTAGACAAAAATAAAGTTAGACAAATTTTGTATCACCTGGTTTTCAGTGTGATTCAAGCGTCAAGCGCGGGCAGTATTGTCCGAATTCATGTATCGCGTAAACAAAGTCGCCTAAATATTGCTATTTGGGTTTCCCACCCTTGGTTAGGCGATAGTCTGCCCAGTGCCGATTTTTATCATCATTCTTCATCGTCCGCGATCGCTAGCAACTCCGAAACGGCTCACTATGATCACTCATGGCAAAACGGTGATGAAAGCACTGTTGCTGTCAGCAAGTCTAGCCCTAGTGCGATCGCTGCTACTGAGGTTGAAGAAACCAGCACTCTGCCAACCGTAAAAAGCTCTCGCGAAGGCTTGGGCGTTTTACTCAGTCGTCAACTGGCTGAAATGCATGGTGGGCAAGTCACTATCCAAGGCTCAGCAGAGTCAGGGTATCGTTATGTCGTTGTGCTGCCCCAGATGACTGAACTTGAAGATCATCTTTAAGCCCAGAGTTAGTTGTTCACCCTTGCCAAGGGATAGTTTTTGGGGATAATGGCAATGATTCGGGCTGTGCCGACAGCCATTTTCCCTTGAACGAACAATAGTTTATGAACTCAGCGTGGCAACAGTTAACGCTCGCCAACCTGCCGCTCTCTCACTGGCGTGGTGCGAGTTATCTCTATCGGCTGGCAGGGCCATTGCAAGCTTGGCGTCAGAGTAGCTGGTTGATGCAATGGGCTGACCAGATTGGCGTGCTACTCCTGAGCTTAGTGTTCGGTTTGGCTCCTTTTGTCTCGAATGCTGTAGTTGGCCTGCTGCTAGCGGCTTGTGCAGGCTATTGGGTATTGCTGACCCTGTCTGAGCGGCCTGAAGGCAAGTTTGTTACCCCCATTCATCTTTTGGTCTTGCTTTACTGGGGCATAGCGATGGTGGCAACGGCAGCTTCCCCAGTCAAAAAGGCGGCATTGGTAGGTTGGGGAAAGCTCACCCTCTATCTGGTGCTGTTTGCGTTGATGGCGCGGTTGTTGCGATCGCCGCGCTTGCGCTCTTGGGTAGTTGCTATTTACTTACATGCGTCTTTGCTTGTGAGTGTGTATGGGTTGCAGCAGTGGCGACGAGGCACCGATGCGTTGGCAACATGGGTTGATCCAGAGTCCCCCCTCGCTCAAACCACACGAGTTTATAGCTATTTAGGCAATCCCAATTTGCTGGCAGGTTATCTCATCCCGGCTGTGGCCTTTAGCGTGGCAGCATTCTTTGTCTGGCGGAGTTGGGTCGCTAAGGCTCTCGCACTAACAATGGTGGCAACTAATACGGCCTGTCTACTGTTGACCTTTAGTCGCGGCGGCTGGATTGGCATGGTCGTCGCCATTTTTGTGTTGGGTCTGCTGTTAGCGCACTGGTTCAGCGTGTATCTACCCCGATTTTGGCGCACGTGGCTGGTGCCGATCGCTTTGGGAGCTTCTGCTGGGTTGATCGTCTTGGCTGTGTTGCTGGTCGAGCCGTTGCGCGATCGCGTGGCTAGCATCTTCGCGGGGCGCAATGACAGCAGTAACAACTTTCGGATCAATGTCTGGACGGGTGTAATCAGGCTCATTTGGGATCATCCCGACAATCGCGTGATTCCTAATTACTTGCTAGGCGTTGGCCCCGGTAACACCGTCTTCAATAAGATCTACCCAATCTATATGGTGTCACCTCGCTATAGTGCCTTGAGTGCTTACTCGATTGGGCTGGAGCTGATTGTCGAAACTGGTTTGATTGGTTTCAGTTGTTTCATCTGGTTGCTGCTCACAACGTTGAGTCAGGGATGGCTCCAACTACAACGGTTGCGATCGCTTGCCAGTCGAGAAGGCTTTTGGCTGATGGCTGCGA
>CBIHQL010000321.1:0-5359 GCA_966211855.1 uncultured bacterium | reverse complement strand
CAGTCAGGCTCAGCCTGCAATCTCTGCTTGAGTCCCGAATCCCCGTCTCTTTAGAACGGGGAGTGGATCAAAAGTAAAAATCAAGACTCTCCTATAGCTAGAGAACTAAGGCTTTAGGGAGACTTACATCGTCCTTAAGAGCAACATACAGGTTAGCCCCGTAGACAGACTGCACGAGTCAATCAGCTCAGTAGTATGAGGATATTGCAGCTCTGTTAAGGAATGTAAATCATGGAATCTCGTTCTACTAACGATCTACCTACTGTTGCTAACGCTTATAACGGTAAAGACCGCAACGCTTTCCTCTTTGGTTGGAATCCTCAAGCTGAATTGTGGAATGGTCGTTTGGCAATGATTGGCTTTGTAGCTTACCTACTGTGGGATCTGAATGGTTACAGCGTTCTGCGTGACCTACTACACTTCTTGCCTCAGACGATCGTTCGCTAAGCTATAGCCAACTAGCGTACTCTCTACCTTGCCGATGGGTCAGTGACTTGAACATCCATTTGTTGAAGTGACTAACCTGGCGGCAAGGTTTGATTTTGTAGATCATGGTTTTTGGGTAAAAAGGGAATCTCAGCTATTAACTCCCAAGGGCCGTTTAAATACCGCCAAAGCCAAAGCCCGTTGCCTTCTGCGACTCGTGGTGACCATTGCGTTGAGAGTTGATCATAAAGCGATCGCGCCTGCTCAGCAGAGACTTTGTTTTGAATGGTTACATGAGGGCGAAAACCTTGCCGATCTTGAGGGGTCAGCCAGGGAGACCACAGCGCAGCCAGCCGCGATCGCAACTTCACTAATGGCTCACTCTCGATCTCAATTGCAACCCCACGACCAAGAAATTGAACGCGAGGCAACAAAACCGGAAAGCAGGGGGTTTCGCTCACAACCTCTCGTAAAGTATCAAGCACAGCCACTTCATGTTCACCAGGCAAAGCGTGAAACAGGGTGACATGAGCATCCAAATAGTTACGCTCTGGCGGAAAGTGACGCTGCCGGAGCGCATTCAATATCTCGAATGAATCTTGATCAAGCTTGAGGCTGACAATCAGTGGTTGCAATGGGGTAATACCAAATCAAATTGAGATATCTGTAAAGGCGGGTTTATTGGCTAGGTTATCAGGTGTACAGTAATTTGACCGCCAAACCCGCCCCTACCATTGATACTAAATATTCCGCCTAATCTTTTACAGGTGAGATTAGACGGAATCAATAGCGCTTTAAAGTGGCGATGCCTAGATAGCAAACCAGCTCAGTGTGGCATCTGTGAGATGGAGCCAGAACGCGAGATTTGCAAACTATCTATTTGCCAGCTTTTTCAGACTTGGAAGCTGAGTTGTCAGGAGATTTGAGAGCTTGATCGAGGACGGTGCGAGCTTCTTCGGCTTGCGATCGCGCTTCTCGATATCTCAGATTCATTTGAGCAAAAGTCTTTAGCGTCTTGAATCCTTCTTTGAGGCTGTTGATCGCTTCCTCGCTAACAGCTTCATCGGTAAACAAAATATCAACCTGTTCGCGAACTTTTAACGCCTCCGTTTTAAGTTCTTGCGACTTGAGCTTTAGTGTTGCTAGGTTGCTTAAAATTTGGACTGCCTGAGTGACAGCATCTTCATCCGCGCTCACCATATTGGTCGGTTCTTTCACCTCTATAAATTGTTGGGGGCCAAAGCCTTCTGCTAAATCAGTGGGTAGTTTGCCGTCATCCATCAGCTCCATCAGCTGATCCATCGCTTTATCGCGCGCCTTAGCAGAATCTTTGCCCGGAACTGTCAAAATAATTTCTGGGCTTTGAGCCAGCGTATACTGAACCATAAATGTACATCTGTACTATTCTAACTGTCTTGATTTTACTGCGTGAGCCGCAATTTGGGGGGTTCTAGGCTTAACGCTGGCGAGCTTGCTTCACCATATCAATTAAGGTGTGGTGAGCATCTTCAGAGTCCTGTAAAACGTGGTCAAACTCAACACGTAGAGGGGTAGAGGTTCCGTCTATTTCTGCCTCTAAGTTCATACCTTGGGGGTCAATCGACAACATCTTTGCAGTGGTGGCATTGGTCGCACCAGCAAAAGCTTTGGCGTACAAAACAATCGCTTCTGCATGGTCATCATTCATATGTTTGCAAATGCGATCGCTGATTGCGGGGGTGATTGGGTCAGCCATACCAAATCCTCAAACTTCATGCACTACTTTTGGGCAGTGTAGCAGAGTCGGCACCTAGAAATAATCAACTTCTACATCCACGTCGGGAACCGCTCAAAGTTTCCCAATCCTTCGGCTGCGGTTACATCTTAAAAGACAAGCTGCGAACTTTTAGCACAGTTTGACCGTCGATGGTTTCGGCTCTTCTGCTAGAGCGATCGCCAATTGCCCAGACAGCCCTCAACGACCAAATGACCCAAGCGGGGAAGAACTTGGGTTATAGTTAAATGCCAGAACGGCTAACGACCCTTGCTGTGCCTCAGGAGTCATGACCTTGAACCGCCAACCGCTAGTCTCTCTTCTTAGCTCACTAAAGCAACGTCCGTGGCCTCTAATTCCGTTATTTGGGGCTGCGCCTGTAGTTAGCCTGTTGCTGGTGAGTCAGGCTCGGCAAGCGCCAGAAAATTTGACCCCTGCGCCTGTGGTTGAAACGCCGATCGCCGCGATCGCCACACCTAATACCGCCTCATCGAATTCAGCCACCAACCCAACCATAAACTCAGCCGCGATCGTAGGCCCTCCTGCTCCTGTTGGCCCCCCGGCTCCTAAAACAGCTAATCAATCGGCGGCGACCGCTAAAACCACAGATTCAGCTAAATCTTCAGCGAAGACAACTGATCAATCAACTTCAACCAAAGGGCAAGCTTCAGCCGCGAAATCGGCTACATCGGGCAAGGCTCAGGCTACCTCGGCAAGTAAATCGGTGCAAGCAGACCCCACAAGCTCTAGTGCGGCGCAACGGTTGGCGGCTGCCCATAGCTCGGCTGCAATTGATGGTGTGTTGGAAATTAAAGTAGCAATCGAATCTGGCGTGAGTTCCTTATCTGTAGGTACTTCTAATGGTGGGGCGATCGTGGATGCAAATGGTCAAGTTTTGCAGAAGCTACCCACCGAAACCGGATATGCCGCTCAGTTGGATGGCTCTGG
Source organism: uncultured bacterium (assembly GCA_966211855.1). GTDB lineage: Bacteria > Cyanobacteriota > Cyanobacteriia > FACHB-46 > FACHB-46 > CBIHQL01. Next base: position 2,232 of record CBIHQL010000321.1, on the reverse strand, counting down.
CATCACGATCAATGGTTGGCAATTGCCTTCGACGATTTTTATTGAGCCGAGTCCGGGCGGGTTTGTTTACATTGGCGATCGCTGGTATCGCGGGCGGTTGATGTTGACCGTGCGCGAGAGTGGGTTGCTGGCGGTAAACTATGTGCTGTTACGCGACTACCTCTACAGTGTCGTGGGGGCAGAAGTATCCCCAAGTTGGCCGATGGCGGCGTTGAAAGCCCAAGCGATCGCGGCTCGCTCTTATGCCTTAACCTACTACTTCAAGCCTGCCAACGACCTATACAACATCGGTGACGATGAAGGATACCAGGTGTACGCAGGGGCAGACAAAGAAGCAGACACTACCTATCAAGCAGTAGACCAAACTGCTGGAGAGTTTTTGAGCTATCGCGGTGGCATTGTCGAGTCTCTCTACGCTGCGTCCGATGATATTGTCATTTCGGCGCACGGAGGCCGAGGGATGAGCCAATTGGGTGCTTTGAAGCTGGCAGAAGAAGGCTATGATTACCGCCAAATTTTAGGCACCTACTACCCCGGCACAGGGCTGGCAAGAATTGAGGTGGAACAGGAATAGCGGAAATGGCCTTACCACGGTAACCGACTGCCATCCCACGAGAAAAACTCGCCGCTATCTTCGTGTGTCAGGTTAGAGAGAACCGTCAATAGTTGCGTTACAGTCCGCTCGACCGGAAATAGCTTTTCGGGGGGTACGTTGCGCTGGAAGGGCTTAGACAGGCGAGTATCCGTCGTGCCAGGATGCAGCGTCACCACAATAGTTTTGGGGCTTTTGCGACTATATTCGATCGCGACGGTACGCATAAACATATTTAACGCTGCTTTCGAGGCGCGATAGCCATACCAACCGCCCAACTGGTTATCCCCAATGCTGCCAATCTTGGCGGAGATGGTAGCAAAGAGATTGCGATCGCTATGGTTAATCAACGGCAACAGATGTTTGGCTAACAGCACTGCCCCGATGCTATTGACCTGAAAGTAACGGGTGAGTTGCTCAGCATTAAGTTGCCGGATACTTTTTTCGGGTTGCAGGTCTCCTTCATGCAACAACCCCACACAGTTGATCACTAAATGCAATTTATCCGTCTGAGTCCGGATTTTAGCGATCGCCGTTTCAATTTGCATCTCCTCAGTAATGTCTAAAGACAAACAGGTCAAGCGATCGCAGTGTTGCTGCGCCAAAGTGAGCAATTCGGAAGCAGAGTCGGGATTACGGTAGGTGGCAAAAACATGAGCGATCGCGGGATCTGCCAACAACTGTTTCACAAACCCTAACCCAATACCCTGACTCGTTCCCACAACTAGAGCATTAGCTGATCTAACTTCTAAAAATAGAGACATAACACCGTAAAAATTTTTCACTGCTCTCTAGATTACTAAAATGCAGAGGCGATCGTTCTTTCAATATTAGATCACATGCTTTTGCTGGTTTTAGTTGCCTTGTAGTATCAGATTTCATCTAATCCCGTTTTTGGCATCTTAAGCACTGTCTAAAATAGCTAAATTAGATTAACTGTCAGAAAGATAATTTAAGATTACCTGTAGGTGTTCAATTTTCATTTGAGCTATTGGTGAAAAACTGTGACAGTTTCCGGGCTTTTGCGTGAGTGAGAGGAGCGCTGATGTTTGCACCACTTGATGGTTCGGCGATCGCTTTGCGGATAGCTATCGGCCTCATGTCTAATTATCCATTCAACTGGCATTGTATTATTAGCTATCTAGAGCTTGGTTAACACATATGAAAATGGGTTCATTTTCCGTAGCTCTGCTTGTAAGTTGTATAGTCCTTGTTTCTGGTTGTACAAATCAGAGAGTTCAAGTTCCGGTTGATAAAAAGAATTTAAAAGGGCATGGAGAAATATATTTTGTGCCATTAGGAGATTTTTCAGCCACAACCGTAGACGATTTGACTACCTATTACCAGAATAAATACGGAATATCGATCAAGACGCTGCCCAATGTACCCTTAAATCCTTCGGTTATAGATGTCAGCCGCGATCAATTAATTGCAGAGAGGGCAGTAGAACTCATGCGATATTCCAATCCCAGCTTGGCTCACAATCGTAAAGCAATACTGATCGGATTGACAAATCGGGACATGTACATTGCTCAGTTTGATTGGAACTTTGCTTTCAGTATTAGACAGGACGAGAGGTTCGTAGTGGTGTCCGACGCTAGGATGAGATTAGATTCAGCCTATTTCCCGCCAGAGAAGAT